>NZ_CP031941.1:5965000-6265000 GCF_003443655.1 Nostoc sphaeroides | reverse complement strand
TCACCTGGGCTATCAGCCGCGATCGTGCCGCCGTGAGCCTCAACCAACTGCCGGACGATCGCTAACCCCAATCCTAACCCCCCATACTTGCGAGTAACTGAGACATCTTCTTGACGGAATGATTCAAAAATATACGGGAGAAACTCATGGTTAATGCCTTTGCCAGTGTCACTAACGATAATCTGTGTCTGCTGATCTACTCGCTCTAATCGGATTTCAACCCGTCCTCCGTTGGGGGTAAACTTAATAGCATTGGAAAGTAAATTCCAAATAATCTGTTGCAGGCGGTTGGAATCTCCAGAGACTTGCCCAATATTCGGCAGTACCGGATGTAACAAAATTGATTTGGCAACGGCTGCTGTAGTTACCGTGTCGATCGCAGATTCAATGACAGATGCCAGATTCACAGGAGTAGCCTGGATGCTGAGTTTGCCGCGTAGAATCTTGGCTACATCCAGCAAGTCATCAATCAGTTGAGTTTGCAGTTTAGCGTTGCGTTCAATGGTGGCCAAAGCTTCGGCTGTTTTGGTTTCATTAAATTTGCGGGTTTGTAGCAGTTTTGTCCAGCCGAGAATTGGGTTAAGAGGCGATCGCAATTCGTGGGAGAGAACCGCCAAAAACTCATCTTTGATCCGATTGGCGCGTTCGGCTTCTGCTCTGGCTGCTTGCTCTTGGGCAAGTAGGCGATTGCGTTCAACTTCTAGTTCCTTTTGATCGTGAATATCTGTGCAGGTGCCAAACCATTTCACTACCTGTCCCTGTTGGTCTTTTAGCGGCAGTCCCAGTACCAGATGCCAACGGTAGCTGCTATCAGCAGCTCTTTTAAAGCGGTATTCGTGGCGATAGCTACTGCCACAATCCACAGCATTATTCCACATAGATTGAGCCGTTTGTCTATCCTCTGGATGAACGGCTGATATCCAACCATGCCCTAAAATCTGTTCAAAGGTCAATCCGGTATAGTCACACAATCGTTGATTTGCGTAATCGCACGAACCACTGGCATTGCAAGTCCAAACAAGTTGCGGAATCGCCTCTGCTAGGTAGCGGTAGCGTTCTTCACTTTGCCGTAATTCTTCCTCTACTTGTTTGCGATCGGTGATATCTTGCACGTTGCCCAGCATCCGTACCCCATTGCCTGCGGCATCGTAGAAAACCTTAGCTCTAGCTGCTAACCAGCGAATCCCATTAGGGTGTAAAATGCGGTAATCAGTTTCATAATACTCTTGCTGTTCCTCGATGGTGCGACTCACCACTTCACTGGCGAAGGTGCGATCGTCTGGGTGCAAGCGGCTTAACCACTCTTCAAAGCTTATTTCCTGTGTGGTTGGGTCAAACCCCAAGAGATTGCAGTATTCTTCAGATACATGAGCGATGTTGTGGGTAATGTCCCAATCCCATACTCCCGATCGCGTGGCTTTGTACGCTAGTTTCAATCGGGCTTCGCTCTCTTGCAATAGGAGTTCTGTCTTTTTACGCTCGGTGATATCTCGTGAAATCAATAAGATTCGTTCTACTTGCCCGAAAGCGTCCAGAATCGGGCTAACGACCACTTCCCACCATTTGGGAGTGCCTTTTACCGTTAAGCAGTATCCGCGAAAAATGCTGATTTCACCTGTTTTAGCGGCGGCAATTGCCTCCTCTGCTTGTTGCCGATAGCTGCCTTCCCAGAAACAAACCCATTCAGTATTGAGGTAGGAATTTAAGTCGTCAATTTCCATTAAGCAAAGTCCACCTGTATTCATGTACAGGAGCCGCCCATCAAGGCTTAATACCTTGATGCAGTCAGAACTACTCTCTAAAATGCGGTTCTTAAATTCTTCACTCTTTCGCAAAGCAAGCTCTGCCTGTTTGCGATCTGTGACATCATGATGGATGCCTGCCATTCGCAGGGGATTGCCCTGTTGATCGCGCGAAACTACTTTTCCGTGGTTGGCAATCCATTTGCACTCCCCAGACTTGGTTAACATCTGATATTCAAATTTGTAAGACACCGAATCGTCCTGAAGATGGGCATTCAACCGTTCCATCACCCAAACTTTATCGTCAGGATGAATTAGTCGCTCCCAACTGCTAAAATCATTCGGTAACTCTCCTTTTTCATATCCCAGCATTTCTAGCCATCTGGAACTGAAATAATCTTCATTAGTAATAATATTCCAATCCCATAGACCGCCACCAGAACCTTCCAGCGCCATTTGCAGGCGTTCTTCACTCTTTCGCAAAGCTTGCTCTGCCTGTTTGCGATCGCTGATATCTTCGGCAATCCCGGCAAACCGATAAATTTCTCCTGCTTCATCTCGCAGGGGAAAGCAGCGATCGTGAACCCAGCGAATACTACCATCGAGCAAAATAATCCGATATTCTTCATCAAATTTACCGGCGGCAGCTTTTTCCTGAAACGCTCTGTCTGTCGATTCTCGATCCTCTGGGTGGATACGCTCGATCCATGCTTGTTGTCCTTGATACAAGTCCTGCGGGTTCAATCCCCACAGTTTTTTATATGCAGGACTGACATAGCTGACTCGATTTTCAGACACCTCTTTGATCCTTGGACTTTGGACAAAAAAGAAGTGTTCGCGTAGATTACACGCGAACTTAAAATCTAGGCATCATAAATTACCCCAGTTATTTTTCAAACTGAGTACAACTGAGTTAAACGCCTAAAGCCTAAGAAAATTTACGCGGCTTTTTGTTTATTAGGTGTTGATTTTGACTGCTTCTTGACAACAGGATGCTTAGTGCGTTGCGTTTGAGCCTGACCTTGAACTCGACCGATTGAATTTCCTCGGGTTTTGGGAGAACGAGCGGGTGTACCAATCTCTGAAATAATTCTCGGAAAATCGCGTTGCACGGTACTGGGAGTCATGATTGTATCACTTTGAGGTTTTAAATAACGCTCCCACGGTCTAGGTAAGTGTGTTGCTAAATCTTTTGCCGCCCAGAGTTGTGCGTAAGCAAGCATTACTAAACGTATCCAATTTTCCTCATGCAAGACGTCTGGAGTTTGAAACTCCGTCATCAACAAATGCTGCTTGCTAAATCGCAACATGTGTTCAATATCAAACCTTTGTCTATAGCAATGGTTTGCAACTGTAGGTGAGATTTCTCCACGTTGCTCACCTATGACAATTAACCACATTGGTTTC
This sequence comes from Nostoc sphaeroides, assembly GCF_003443655.1. Lineage (NCBI taxonomy): Bacteria > Bacillati > Cyanobacteriota > Cyanophyceae > Nostocales > Nostocaceae > Nostoc > Nostoc sphaeroides. Next base: position 6,261,851 of record NZ_CP031941.1, on the reverse strand, counting down.
CAGAGAGATTGATTAGTATCATCAGTCACATGAATCCTAATCAGAGTAAAAGGATGACGGTACATTTTTTGGTGCTTGGTTCCCCTCATCAACATTTGATGCCAAGCGAGTATGGTGATGTTTAAAAGACGACCCTTACGGGTTGTCTGCTGAATTTGTGTTGTCTCGTCGGGAGAGTGCCAAGTTTCAACATCAGCTAAATTAAACCGTTCACCGTATTTTTTTGGACAACCACGTTTTTTCTTTGAGGAGTCAACGGGTGGAGATTGGTAGAAAATTCGATTACTACGAACTCTGGCTATCACTACCAAATTTTTGTGTTTGGACTGTTCAAACAGAAATGAACGCTGACTATAGGCGCTATCTGCTACTAAGACACACAATTTTTCCTGCCAGGGCAGTGATGAATCAGACATCACTTCGGAAATTTGTTCACTACCCACATCAACACCAGTTTTATCAAGTGATACCCTTTCTCCTGATATTGGTATTGACCAAGGGGCTGCATTCACAGTTTCTTTCTCTGGTAAGATAGAAAGTATCGAATAAGAATGACCAATATTAATAGGTTTGTTACCCTTGATAGTATTTGGCTGGTAAATATACCCACGTTCAGCTAAAGTCCTCGCGTAAGGACGCGGATGTGGTGTTGTATCTATTGCAAATAAGTAAAAAGGGCGTTGTTGTGGTTGCCTAATTAACTCAGACACCACCCTAATTAAGTTATTTGGTTTTTCTTCTTTTTCTTCTTCTTCTTTTCCTCCTTCTTGTTCTTCATTGTTCATCTCCTGACTAGTTGTATTAAATGATGCAATTATAGCTTTATAAATAGAGTTATAGGTTCTTGGAAACAAAGGACTTAAAGATAACTCAGCAATTGAATTGGCTCCCGTATTCCCCGCAAGCGCATCCAACAAATTCATACAGGCATCACTACATGATTCAAAACAGTTGTAAATTTTTTGTCTAAAATCTTGAAATTGCGCTATTAATTGATTGTTATTAAATTTTGGCATAGCCATCAGTATTTACCCAAAGATACTTTGTCGTTGATATTACTATTTGTTGGGGGTCTGGTGGCTATCCTTTTTTTCTGCCCACGCTAAAGCAAGCGAAATTAATACGCTTTGCTTACAATTTTTGTCCCAAATCAAATAAGTAATATCACCAAAGAACTAGGACTTACGCACTGTACAAAATAACTATCTTGTGCATCAACCTAAATACGTTGTTTCAGGCTTTTATCAATCACCTTTGATTGAGTGCGATCGCTAAAATCTCATTGAAAAATCTAGCTATCAGCCTTGAAAACTCTACCTGTTATTTTGGCTTTTCTGTCAATGCGTAAGTCCTAAGAACATAAATTTTTATATTACTTTAGCTACTTGAGTCTCTAGTAGGGTCAGCAGATTTGATCAAAGAGGCGAAAAACTATAAACAAGATTAATCATTTCCTGTTCGCGGTTAATACCCGCGAACAAATCTTTTTTGTCCAAAGTCCAATTCTAGGATAGTGTAAGAAAATTCGCGATCGCGCAACAAATATCGCCGATAAAGTTCTCGATCTTCTGGGGAATCATCGACAATTAAGAGGGTGCGCTGTAGCTGATACATCGTGAATTAAGCGGATAGAGTTCAAGCCCACATCCCGCAGATTATCATAGAGAGATTACTATTTTCAAAATAGCGCTAAAATCCTCATCCAGATAAAGATTTTACCATATAGCAGATTGCCGTCTAATATAATACATGTAGAGACATAGCACTGCTACGTCAAAACAATTCTTTTTCACTCAAATCTCTAATTGCTAATTATCAGTTTTTGAGAGTTGCTGGGCGATCGTCTCCAATAACTGCTTGAGTTTTATCGGCTTGGCTAAATAGTGGTTTGCGCCCGCTTCTAGACACCGTTCTAAATCTCCCGGCATGACCAAAGCTGTCAGGGCAATGATTGGAATTGAGTGGGTTTTGATATCGGCACGAATTTGACGGGTTGCTTCTAATCCATCCATCTGTGGCATTTGAATATCCATTAAGATCAGATCAGGCTGATGCTGTTTGGCCATTTCCACAGCTTCTAAGCCATTGCGGGCAAGCATAACCTCAAAATTATATGCTTCCAGGTAATTCATGATCGTAGTGATGTTAGCTTCATTGTCTTCTGCTAACAAAATTTTGGGGTTTTGGGCTGATTCTGCCGCCGCCATGTCAATGGCAGCTTGTGGGTTGGGCGATTGAACCTTTGCAAAAATCCGGTTCAATGATTGATAAAACTTTTGCCGCGAGAGAGGTTTTAAAAGATATTCAGCAGCTCCTAATTCTAAGCTGCGCGATCGCTCATCTATCACTGAAATAATAATAATTGGAATATTCTGAATTTGGGGATGTGCTTTTAACTCTCTTAACACTTCCCACCCAGAACTATTAGGTAGCAAGATATCTAGCACAATCACATCCGGCTTGACTTTTAACGCAACTTTCAATACACCTTCGCCAACTGGGTGAATTACACTGGTTACGCCTAATTCTGCAAAATATCGTTTAATTTGGTTGGCAGCCACACCCGAATCTTCCACCACTAAAGCTTTTTCGATTTCAGCTTCGTTCAATAGGGCTTCAGGTAATGGTGAGTCATCTTGTTTAAATAAGGGATGCCACGGCAACATCACACTAAAGCTACTCCCTCGTCCTACTTCGCTCTCGACGTAGACGCTGCCACCATGTAGATCAACGATCCGTTGGATGATCGATAATCCGAGTCCCGTTCCTGCGTAACGTCTTGATAGGGAACTGTCTAACTGAATAAACGGCTGAAATATCAGGTCGAGATTTTCTGGAGCAATGCCAATTCCGTTATCAGTTACCCGAAATTCAACGGCTTGCTGTAACGAGTTCATCCTGATTTGAAACTTGACGCAACCTCCATCGGGCGTAAATTTAACCGCGTTTGTCAGCAAATTGACCAACACCTGAAGTAATCTCCGTTCATCAGCTTCGATCTCGGTGATAGTTTCATCTATTTCACAGGTTAGCTGAATTTGTTTTTGTCGAGCTTGTTCTTTAACAAAATTGAGGCTAGACTGACAAACCGAATGAAGCGACACTGGACGCAATTCAATCTCCATCTTGCCTGATTCAATTTTAGATAGGTCTAAAATATCGTTAATCAATTCAAGTAAGTGTTGCCCACTCTGTTGGATGGTCTGGATAAACTGGCTTTGTTTGGCCGTTAAGCTACCAAATACTTCCTCTAATAAAGCTTCAGATAATCCGAGAATTGAGTTGAGAGGGGTACGCAACTCATGACTCATGTTTGCCAGAAATTCGTCTTTGAGTCGGGCGGCTCTGGCTAATTCGGCATTGGCTAAACTGATATGCTCACTACTAAGACGCAGTTGGGTTTCTGCCTCCTTCAGCTTGGTAATATCTCGTCCCACAGATTGAAATTCTGTACATTCCCCTTGCTGATTAAATATCATCCGGTTAATCCACTGAGTCCAGCGAATTTCCCCATTGATAATGACTCGGTTCTCAATTGTGATAGTGGGATTTTCGGCACTCATGGAATTTACCAAGCGAGCAACCATTTCTCGATCTTCTGGAAAAATTACTGGTTGAAAACTCTTACCAATAATTTCCTCTGGTTTGATCCCAAAGTAACGACAATAGGCACTATTAACAAACTGAATGGTGGTATCAGGTAAATACCGAACAATCAAGTCTGTTTGATCTTCAACAATGGCGCGATAACGGGCTTCACTTTGCTGCTCTAATTGGGCATAAGCATTGGCTTGCTGGAGGGCAATTCCCAGGTGAACTGCAAGTTGTTGCAATAATTCAATTTCCATCAACTGCCACGATCGCGGGGCGGTACAATGATGGGCAATCAAAAGTCCCCACAAATCGTCATCTCGCAGAATCGGGACAACCAAATTTGCCTGTACCTGAAACTGCGCCAGAAATTCCACATGACAGGGGGCAAGACTGCCGTCATAGATATCAGATTTTGCCATCACCCGCCCTTGCTGATAGTGTTCTATACAACTTTCGGCAAAGCAAGGGTCATACATTTTGGCAGACAGGACTGCTCGCCATTCTCCGATAACAGATTCGGCGACAACGATGCCATTGACATCAGAATCTAACTGAAAAACGATGACGCGATCGGTCTGGAGAAACTGGCGCACCTCAGTTACAGTGGTTTGGAGAATTTGATCTAGTTCGAGTGATTGGTGAATTTGCTGGCTGATTTGTCTAGTCAACCGTTCTCGTTCAATTTGCTGTTGCAGTTGGGTACGGATCTGCACACTGGCGATCGCTCGATTCATTGCCAGGTGTAACCCTTGCGTGGTAATTTGCCCTTTGACTAGATAATCTTGGGCGCCGGCTTGCATCGCCTGAACTGCGATCGCCTCGTTGCCCTGTCCCGTTACCATAATTACTGGGAAACAGGGCTGTTGCAGGGAGGGTTGTAACCGAGCCAGAAATTCTAATCCATCTAGATCGGGCAGTCGATAATCAAGTAAAACCACATCTGGCTGGTGTTCCTGCCATAGCTCCAGTCCTTGTTTACCCAATGTCGCCTCTAAAAAGGTATGGGAATACTCCTGGTCACGCAGTAAATACCGCCGATAAAGTTCTCGGTCTTCTGGGGAATCATCGACAATTAACACAATCCGTGAACTCTGACTCATGACTAATCCTGGGGATAAGGCAGCGTCGTCACTTCAAACCAATATTCCACAAGCATTTGAATATCTCGTTTCAGTTGAACAAAATTGATTGGCTTAACGATGTAGCTGTTGACACCGTATTGATAGCATACTTCAATATCTTTGGGATTGTTAGAGGTAGTAAACACTACCACCGGAATCATTTTCAAATTGTCATCTTGTTTAATCCGGCGTAACACTTCTCGTCCATCGGTTCCGGGTAGGTTCAAGTCAAGCACAATCAAGCCAGGACGGGGCGCATGGCGCTCCACATAATTGCCAGTGCGATAAAGAAAGGCTAACGCTTGTTCCCCACTTACACACCTCTGAATAGCGATCGCAATGGTAGAACGCCCTAAAAATCGTTGCAGTGCCTCAAAGTCTTCGTTGCTATCCTCGACAATTAAAAGTAGTGGCGTTTCCTGCATCGGGGAAGCTGAAATTCGATTCATGTATTTGCCTCCGCCGACAGAGTGAAGTAAAACGTACTGCCTTGAGTGGGGGTTGATTCCACCCAAATTCTACCACCGTGACGTTCCACAATTTTGCGGGCAATGGTTAACCCTACCCCAGTCCCACCGCCAAATTCGTCTCGTCCATGTAAGCGGCGAAAGATTTGAAAGATTTTGTCGAGATGCTCTTGAGAGATGCCGATGCCGTTATCACGAACATAAAAAATCAGAGAAGTTGAAGCAACTTTTCTTTGCCCATTTCCTTTAATGAAACCAATTTCTACCCACTTATCAGGTTTATCATTGTACTTAATGGCGTTGCTGATGAGGTTGGTGAAGAGTTCATTAATTTGAGCGCGATCGCATTCAACGCTCTCAAGAGGTTGAGGAATGCGAAACTCTACTTCGCTTTGTGGTCGGGCAATGGTCAAAGTGGTAATTACCTGCTGTACTAACTCATTCAGATTCACTGGTTGCCTGATCAATTCGGCGCGTCCCAAACGGGAGAAATGCAGGAGGGAATTAATCAGGTCTTCCATTCGCTGCGTCAGCCGTACCAGGGTTTGCAGTTTCCCAATCCCATCATTATCTAGTACATCTGCATAGTCTTCCATTAAGAAGTTTGCATAGTTGTGAATGCCCCGAAGCGGTTCTTTCAGGTCATGGGAGGCAACGTAGGCAAAAGAATCAAGTTCTTCGTTACTCCGTTGTAATTCAAAATTCATCGATGCCAGCTTGTCTGCTTGCCGCAACACAACGCCTACAACCAGGCTTCGCAGTTCAGTAACCGCTTCAACTTCGCAAGGTTTCCAGGGTAGGGCAGACCCTTGCACCGTTTCTTGCCATAGTTGAAAAGATTTGCGAGGAGACATTCTTAAACTGCCATCTGAGAAAACTTCTACAGGTTTGTTGGGGTTACCGCCCCACTTCACCGTTTGAATTACCTCTGGACGAAACCAGAGAATGTAATTGTGGTGAACTTTAGAAATTTCTAGGGCTAATACGCCACTAGCGATCGCTTTATATGACTCGGCAGCAGGGTAATTTTTCGAGAGCGATCGCGTCTCAAACAAGTTATGATGTAGTTGGGGTTTAATCCAATCAAGTAAGGCGTGAACCTCTGCTTCCGATGGCGTTTTACCCACTCGAATACACTGGTCGCCACTACATATCACCGCTCCGGTGGCATTAACCAGATTGAGTAATTGAGATTTCAGTTGCACCATCCCATCCAGAAAATACTCAGCCTGAGACAACCCTTCCACAAATTGAGTTTGTAATGACTTCAATTGTCTTTTATAATCGATATCTTCAGTAGCTTCTTTGTTTGCCAGTTCTACAGACATCACCTGTCCAATAAACTCGCACATAGTGCGGATATTGTAAGGAACATATTTAGGCGACGAATCGTGACAGGCAATTAATCCCCAAAGCTTTTGATCCTGTATCAGAGAAATAGACATAGAGGCAGTCACGCCCATATTTTGTAGGTATTCTAGATGTAATGGAGAAACACTCCGCAACACCGAGAGACTGAGATCCAACGGTTGATTTGTCAAAGGATTGTTCGCTGGAATTAAGGTGACAGGCTGGTAGTTAGCATCTGGAATCAGCCGCAGCCAGTTGAGGGTATATAGCTGTCGGGCTTGCTTGGGAATATCAGAGGGCGGATAATGTAAATCTAGATAGGGCGTTTCCTGATTGGTATCTTCAGCGATGACACTCCCTGCCCCATCAGTATCAAATCGATAGACCATGACGCGTTCAAAGCCAGTGATTCGCCGGACTTCTGTAACCACAATCTGGCACATTTCCAGCAGCGTTGGTGCTTTTTGAATGCGGGTAATAGTTCCTCTTACCTGTTGATAGAAGTCAAAAAAGCCTGTTTGACCCTTCGCTTTTTTCGGCTCTAATTCCAGAATAATGGTAGTATTGAAACGATGTACAATGCCATCAAAATCAATTAATTTATTTTGATGTTTAATGGACAGATTTAAGGGATTGACACTATCAAAATCCTCCGCCAGACATTTTTGAATCAGCTTCATCTGCTTGGCATCGAGTAAATCTAACAGCCGCTTGCCCAGCAATTCTTCAGGTTGACGGCCAACAACTTCCTGGGTGTTGCTACTCACCTGAACAATTTCCAGGTTAGGATCTTGCAAAACCAGTAAAACCCCGTGAGGCTGGATCAGACTGGGAATGTGGATTGGTTCGCGATCGCAGTTTGTCAAATCAATGATCTCATCAGTCATTATCAGTTTCTTAAACTCCTCATTAGAACTTTTGCTTGAAGGAGGTAAGAAGCAGAAACTCTTGATCTCTGAGATTTTGAGTCTTGCATTTTCTATCTCACTTAAAAAGCAAACTGCTGTATTACCACTAGTACCGCAAGGCGGAATTCAAAATTAAAATAGGTATACAGCGTAAGCGTTTCATTGATTTGGAATGGGTGGTTTATTTATGTCGTACTGTACTAGTGGTCTGTCCCATTAATTTTGCTGGGTTGTAGAGACGCGAAATTTCACGTCTTTACAGGGTTTTGGTAACAAACTAATCAATCAGAATTAATGAGACAGAGCACTAGTGGTCTATCAAATTCATTTTGACGGCTAGAAAGACGCGATAAATCGCCGTCTCTACAGGAAATTTATCCGTCAATTAGTTCTTGACATACTACTAGCTTATACTGACATTAGAGACTCTGGTTCTACTCTTGGCTTAATGTTTCAATCAACAAATCTACCTGCTGTTGTCGCTCCTGCAAAAAACCTTCGCACTGACGCAAATACTCAACAGCACTTGCAAATTGTTCAAACACAGCTTCCAATTCCAACTCACCCGCCTCAATTCGAGCGATAATTCCCTCTATCTCAGCAACCTTCGCCTCATAATTCCAACCCTCCTCAGAACTAGAAGCACTCTTACGTTTAACCATTCAACTCTTGGCGTCCTTGGCGTCTTGGCGGTTCGTTAATTCCATAACCTTCACTTTAACCCCACCCTGCCCCAACTGAATCATTAACTCTTCTCCCACAGCCAACTCCATCGCCGAACGAGCGATCGCCCCATCTTCCCTTCTCACCACCGCATAACCACGCTGTAACACCGCTTTCGGGTCAAGACTAGCCAACTTTTGCCGCAATAATTCTAAATGCTGCATTGCTTGCTGCGATCGCCCCGTCGTAATTTGCACCAAATGCTGACGCTTCCAACCTAACTTGTCCACCTCCAACTGCACCTGCCGATCTAACCGCAAACGTCGCAAACGATTTCGCAATACTTGCAGTTTATTCTTAGCATTTTCTCTAAAGTCATGCACTGCTTCATGTAAAGCGACAACTCGCCCCCGATGCTCAGTATACAACTCTGAAAGTGATGGCACAACCATTTCCGCCGCCGCAGTGGGTGTATGCACACAAGCATCTGCAACTAAATCTGCTAAAGATTCATCTCGTTGATGTCCGATACCAGTAATTACAGGAATCGAACAATTAGCCAGCGATCGCACCACACGTTCATCATTAAAGCAAGCCAACTCTTCCACCGCACCACCACCCCGCGATAAAATTAGCACTTCGGCACGACCATCTCTTTCTACCCGCTCAATTGCTTTAACGATAGATTCAGGCGCTTGCTCACCTTGTACTGTAGCCGGAGAAAACAAAACGTGTAAACCTGGATACCTTTGCTTGAGAGTTTTTTGAATATCACCCCAAGCAGCCGCCGTTGGTGAAGTGACAACAGCGATCGTTTGGGGATGAGTTGGGAGCGATCGCTTTCTTTGCGCGTCGAACAATCCCTCAGCCAGCAAGCGATTTTTGAGTTGTTGATAGCGCAACGCCTGTAAACCAACACCAGCAGGTAGAGTCTGCCAAACTGATAACTGATACTCTCCCCGTTGCGGATACAGGCGAATACTGCCCAAAATGATTATCTGCTCACCAGGAACGGGTATCTGGGCGAGTTTTGGCAATTGGCTATTCCATACCACACATTTAATTCCGGCGGTGCGATCGGTATCTTGCAGCGTAAAAAATAAACCACTGCGATGATGGTTAGCACTGGAGACTTCGCCAGTTACCCAAACTTGGCGTAATTGTTCATCTTGCTCTAACAGCAAGCGGATATAGTCAGTTAATCCAGATACCGAAAGCGCTGTATCGAGAATCAGAGAGTCGGAAAGGTCGAAAGTCATCAAAGATATACGAAAGCAAAAGCCTAATTAAATCTTAGCAAATAACGTTAATTGATAGCTATTGTGTTGAATAATCAAACTGAAAAATATCCAAAAAATCTATTAGACTTAAATTAATCACTAAATACAGTTTAAAACCATAATGGAAAAAATAGAACTTGAACTAGACAGACTCACCTTTGAACGAGCAAAAACTCTGGCAATAGTAAATCAATCAACTTTATCAGAATTGATTAGTCACGTAATTGAACGTTTAGCAGAAGTTCAGGAGAAAAACGATCCCTTAATGGGGTTATATGCTGATATTCCAGAAATTGTTGATGAAATTGTTGCTGAGGCGATGGAAAAAAGAGGATATACTGGAACAGATGAATGAAGTAGAAAAGTCCCTACTTGATACGGATATTCTTTCAGAAATTATTAAACGAGTAAATCCTCGTATTATTGTCAAAGCCAATAGTTACTTAAATCAGTTTGATAAATATACAATTTCTGCAATTACAGTCATGGAAATTGTAGAAGGTTGGCAAAAACGTAAGCAAGAAAAACGTCTTCAGCAATTTTTAACTATACTGGCTTCACAGGAAATATTATCCTTTGATTTGACAGAAGCAATATTAGCAGGGAAAATCTACGCTGATTTAGAGACAACCGGAAAAAGAATTGGTTATCCTGATTGTATGATTGCTGCAATTGCTATCCGTCATAATCTAACTTTAGTTACTGGTAATTTATCTCATTATCAAAGGATTCAGGATCTAAATTATTCACTAAGATTAGATAACTGGCGTTTATAGTAATGATGATGCATGAAGTGGCATCAAGCTTCGCCATTAGCTAAATGTTCTAATGCAGATGTATTTGATCACTTAATTTTTATATCCTGTATTACAATATGGATGCGTTATCTGTCCGTTATCTACACTCGCTAATCCGCCATCTTCTTTACGTTGGATATGATCAATCGAAATTGAGTTTCTATGGATAAGACCCTGACAAATTTTACATTTTTGTGCATTTTGTAATGCATCTTTTATATAAATCTCACTTTTTTTATTTGTATTAAAGTCTTGTGTAGATGAATGAGTCTCTTGATTTATTGTACGAATAGTCAAGTACTGAAAATCATTGCTAGATATAATCTCATTTAGAATATTGTGAATTGTTTTTTCGATTTGTAAATTAGTTACAAGTTTCTGAAATAACTTTGATACATCTTTGTAGCTTTTTTGAACAGACCTATATTTTAAATAAATTTGCTGAATCAAGTAATCATATTTTATGAGGCATTCTTCAAACTGTTCTCGTACTTTAATGAAGTCATTGATTTTTTGCCTTTTATCAAGTTCCATTACAAAATCAGCTACAGCAAGTAAGGATACAGTTCTATGTCGTCCCTCTTTTGAGTAAAAGTATATAACTGGATGTAACCCCAAAGATGAGGAATGATTACTATTTAATCTATACACAATCTTTCTGGTCTTCTTTAAAATCTGTATTGTTGCTTCACCAGTTAAGTCATCGTTAATTCCCTTATTATTAAAATCTAGATTGTTAACAACATTAAAAAAATCTAAAATTAGTGGTAATGTTTGCGATGAATATAGTTTTCCTCCAACTGGTATGTCCAGAGTTTTTATAGGAGTCTTTAACTTAGGCGCAAAAAGTATTTCATTAATCTCTTTAGCTATTTCTTGTATTTGATATTGTGTTTCATTTGAAAAAGATGACCAATATTTATGCCCTTTGCCGCTTCTTATAATTGCACGCGCCGCAATACTGTTAGGCTTTTTTCTAGATTCAAGGAGTTTTAGCTCAGTTTTATCAATTGGTGCAGCTTGTTGATTAATTTTGAAGAATGAACTTTCTGCTTTAGTTGCATCACCTTCAACCCATTGAAGTTGAATTGCCAGGGCTGCTAGATTTTTAGCATATTTGACAACTTCGGGTTTAAGTTTATCAGGGTATGTGGAAGCCAACCTAAAATCATCATAAGAGCCGACTGTTTTGTTTACTAATTTTCGTGTTTCTTGAGCAATTTCTAGTTGTTCATCAGAAATTACCCCATCATAAAAAAGTTTTGAAATTTTACCATCACCATAATCATCATTTACCCAAGCAGATAAAGCGCTCAATCTATGGCTACCATCAATTACAAACAAGTAGCCACCTGTACTTCGCCATAAAATAATTGCTGGTATTAAATCGCCCTCAAGAAAACTCTTGATAAATTCACAAATTCTATTTTTGTCCCATTCGTTAGTTTCTCTTTGAAAATCAGGTTTTCTGATGTTTGAAAAGAAGAATGAGTCTATTTTAAGGTCTTCAATAGAAATTGTTTCTTTTTTCTTACCTAGATTAATATTTTCTTCCACATCAAAATCTTCTCGTGGAATCAGAGCATCTAGATTAACTTTAGCCATAATGTTTTTCCCTGTATTGGTACAATTATACGTCAAGCTCATAGGCAGCAAGTACGACTGAGCATCATAGCTTCTCAAAGCTGAAAGTTACCTAAAGCATTGAAAATCCCTTTACTACTACCCTAGAAGCTTTCTACATCAATCCCGACCCAATGAAGTCGCTATAGATGATATGCTGATTTGCATAGCGATCGCTCCTAATTTAGCAACCTCCGCAAATGCTCACTAGTCCGGCTTCTACTGACAGTGTTGTTTAGGTAATTTATTTTTTCTTTAAAACCCCTTGCTTACCCAGCGAAAAAAAGCTATCTCTGAATGCAAGTTGGTATCATTGTGCAAAACTACCCTAATCTGGTAGCGATCGAGTTACGATCTTGTTACACCCCTTTTTTGATTTGAGAACTCCTATTCCAGAATTTTCTGGTTAAAATAGTATATCTGTTCTACTCAAAGTCCCAGAGCAACACTCCTTAAAACCATATATTTAGAGGCATTAGAGACAAGAATGGCTATCAACACCGATACTTCAGGCAAGCAAAAAGCGCTGACTATGGTGCTTAACCAGATTGAGCGCAGCTTTGGTAAAGGAGCAATCATGCGCCTGGGCGATGCCACCCGGATGCGGGTGGAGACAATTTCTAGTGGGGCGCTCACCCTAGATTTAGCATTGGGTGGTGGTTTACCCAAGGGGCGGGTAATTGAAATTTACGGCCCGGAAAGTTCCGGTAAGACTACAGTAGCGCTACATGCGCTCGCCGAAGTGCAAAGAAATGGCGGTATTGCTGCCTTTGTTGATGCTGAACACGCCCTTGATCCTACTTATGCTGCGGCATTGGGTGTAGATATTGACAATTTGCTGATTTCCCAACCTGACACAGGCGAATCAGCTTTAGAAATTGTCGATCAGCTGGTTCGCTCTGCTGCGGTTGATATTGTAGTCATTGACTCAGTAGCAGCACTGGTTCCCCGCGCTGAAATTGAAGGCGATATGGGTGACACCCACGTTGGTTTGCAAGCGCGATTAATGAGCCAAGCCCTACGTAAAATTACTGGCAACATTGGTAAATCTGGTTGTACAGTAATTTTCATCAACCAGTTGCGGCAAAAAATCGGTGTTACCTACGGTAGTCCAGAAACTACTACTGGCGGTAACGCATTGAAATTTTACGCTTCGGTGCGTTTGGATATTCGCCGAATTCAAACCTTGAAAAAAGGTACAGATGAATATGGTAATCGCGTTAAAGTCAAAGTCGCCAAAAATAAAGTAGCGCCGCCCTTTAGAATAGCGGAATTTGACATTATTTTTGGCAAAGGTATTTCTACCTTGGGTTGTGTTGTTGACTTAGCAGAAGAAACTGGCATTATTGTCCGCAAAGGAGCTTGGTATAGTTACAACGGCGATAATATCTCTCAAGGACGAGACAACGCCATTAAGTATCTAGAAGAAAAGCCTGAATTCGCTGACGAAATTAAGAAACTGGTGCGGGAAAAACTAGATAAAGGTGCTGTTGTTTCTGCTAACTCTGTAGCTAAAGCCAGTGAAGAAGATGAAGAGGAAGAAGTCGATTTAGAACCAGAAGAATAAGGAATGCAGATTTATCTGCAACTTTTAATATGTAGTGGGTTACATAGATAGCTAACCCACCTTTTCCAAAGTATTGATAAGTTATAGCAAGCCTAAAAAAATGATTGCCACTATATGACGAGCAATCATTTTATTTTTATGGTGTTTGTCGTTGGAATCAGTTAAATTAACTGTGAAGCTTGTTAGAAATCGTGTTGCAGCCAAAGCAGCGCGGCTCTTATTCAAAGAATTAGTAAAATTATGTCCAGTGGACGCGATCGCAAATCCACCGGACGATAAATTACTAGAGTGAACGAGTACCTGTTGCTTCATTAGGATCGTTATAAGCCCGGCCTTTTTCCCGATTACGAGCTAAACCTGCTAAACCGGCTAGACCAAGTAAACCTAGCCAACCCCAATCGAAACCGCGATCGCTAGTTCTTTCGGAAGCTGCGACGCCTGCATTCCTATTAGTACCTGTAGTCTCAGTGCCTGTTGTACCACTACCTGTAGTGTCAGTGCCTGTTGTACCACTACCTGTAGTGCCAGTGCCTGTTGAATCACTACCTGTAGTGCCAGTGCCTGTTGAATCACTACCTGTAGTGCCAGTGCCTGTTGAATCACTACCTGTAGTGCCAGTTCCTGTTGAATCACTACCTGTAGTGCCAGTTCCTGTACCTGTACTACCACCTGTAGTGCCAGCACCTATACCACTAGTACCTGTACCACTAGTACCTGTACCACTACCTGTAGTGCCAGTACCTGTACCACTACCTGTAGTGCCAGTACCTGTACCACCACCTATACCACCAGTACCTGTACCACTACCTGTAGTGCCAGTACCTGTACCACCAGTACCTATACCACCAGTACCTGTACCACCAGTACCTGTACCACTACCTGTAGTGCCAGTACCTGTACCACTAGTACCTGTACCACTACCTGTAGTGCCAGTACCTGTACCACCACTACCTGAGCTACTGCCAGCACTGGAGCCTCCACTACCTGAGCCTCCACCACCGGAGCCTCCACTTTGGGCATAAACAGAAGGAGGTAAGGACAAAGAAGCGAAACTGATGGCAAAGACAGTAGCCAAAACAGCTTTAGATAAATCAAAAGGTTTCATAGTTACGGTTCCTTTTATGTTCTAGATTTCTGTGGTCGATTGATTTTCAAAACCGATATTGTCTACTCAATCCACTGCTAAATTAGGGTAATTTTCACAAGACAGATTGAGGAGTCTTTAGGGAACTCCAAAAAATAAATTATTCCACATTAAAGTCGTTGACTGTTGACTGAAAACTCGTGAACCGTCAACGGTCAACAGTGAACAATGGCAATGGAATATTTTTTTACTTGGAAGTCCCTTAACCAAGTTTCTTTTGACAGATTTGAAAGCATTTTTAGCTCCCACACACAACAACTTAACTATTCTTCAGCTTCAAATTAATTCATAATCAGTAATTACTAATTTATGATATTATTGTGAATCCAGTAATAAAGTCGCTGGTTCACAACTGCAAAGAATAACAATATTTATTCGTAATAAAATTACATTCACTTGCATGATAATTTTTAATTACTTATTGTGAATTATTTTGTTATTCCTATTCAGGATAGCTGCTAGTTTTTTGCTGGGCTTCTACCATAAGAGTAAAATTAATTCTATCGCCTGAAAAAATCTAATGACTTTAATGACTTTACCTACATTAATTTTTGTTAGTTGGGTATAGATAGAACAACTATAAATTTTGAGCAGCCAGATGCTGCTAACAGTTGAGACTATATTAAGAATGCTCTACAATCCTATTTCACCTGATAACTTATAACTTCATACTCCAGGCGTGTCTTACATTAGACTTAAGGAATATGTTTATTCTCGTTAGTTTTTTACGGCAATTCTCATTTTAATGGCTACTGGTTAGGAACACGGCAATGCTGTATCCCTACAAATAAGCTGTTACGTATACAACTTGCATTATCAGGGCGGGCAGGATACCCACCCCACAAAGCGATCGCCTGTTGTAAGTGCTGGGTTATCATTGTTTCTCATTATACTGAGTAGTTCTATGCGTATTATCTCTTAGTTTTTTCAAAAATCAAATATTATTCCTATATTACACCGAAAATATACTTAAAAATTCCGTACTAACTAGTTATTTTAGATAAGCGAAATATTACTGTGATTTCGTGAAGGCATCTATATATATAAGGAATTCATTTCAGAGAATCTACGGTAACAAAAAGCAAAGCGATCGCAGTACCTTTATTTCAATAAACCTCACATTATCAGCTTAAAAAACTCAGAAAGGATGATCGATACAGGATATAGAAGCCCCAACTGCTATTCTCTACTAGCCTAATGCTAGTACGGGAAAGCTCTGACAAACCCCGAACGTGTTCTCATGAAGAGTATCAGAAGCCACTCTCTAGGCGTCTGCGCGTCTACAGAGGTCTTAGGCTCAAAACCTCTTCCTTCACACTTCCGGCTTTGGTGAAGACTTGTGCAGTGTATTAGGTTTTGATGATGGAATTTTTAAATAATTTTTTCTCTACTAGCCAGTTTATTCCTCACGGACATTGCTACCTCTGGAAACCAGGATTGGTATGGTTGCATCTGGTTTCAGATGTGTTAACTGGACTTGCTTATTATTCAATTCCAGTGATGTTGGTTTATTTTGTCCGTAAACGGCGAGATATGCCTTTCGGCTGGATTTTCCTAATGTTTGGCACATTCATTATTGCTTGTGGCACAACCCATTTAATGGATGTGTGGACTCTTTGGCATCCTACCTATTGGCTATCAGGGTTACTCAAAGCTATCACTGCTTTTGTATCCGTATTGACAGCCATACAACTTGTGCCATTAATACCCCAGGCACTGGCTCTACCGAGTCATGCCCAACTAGAGGCTGCAAACTCCCAACTAGCAAAGGAAATTGCTGAACGCATACGAACTGAGAAGGTGCTGAGGGAAAGTGAACAACGTTGGCAATTAGCTTTGCGCGGCAATAATGATGGAATTTGGGACTGGAATGTTAAAACCAATGAAATGTTCTTTTCGGTTCGCTGGAATCAAATGCTCGGTTACGAAGACGAGGAAATTTCTAACTATTTAGATGAATACCTCACACGAGTGCATCCTGATGATCTTGACTGGGTGACACAAGCAGTTCAAGACCATTTTGCTCATAAAACACCGTTTTACACTACCGAGTATCGAGTTTTATGTAAAGATGGCACTTACAAATGGATTTTGGATCGAGGTCAAGCACTGTGGGATGATGATGATAACGTAGTGCGGATGGTAGGCTCACATACTGACATCACTGAGCGCAAGCAAGCAGAGGAAGAACTAAGTAGCCTACTTAACCAACTAGAAAGCAACGTTGAGCTACGGACAGCAGAGCTAACAAGAATTAATCAATCACTACAGGCAGAAATTACTGAGCGCCAGCGAATAGAACAAGCATTGCGAGAAAGCGAACAGCGATTCCGTGCTGCATTCCATCAAGCTGCTGTTGGCATCGCCCATGTAGCTATAGATGGAAGGTGGTTGTTAGTTAACCAGAGGCTTTGCGATATTGTCGGTTACACATCCGAAGAACTACAATTGCTGACTTTCCAAGATATTACTCACCCAGATGATCTTAACACCGATCTTAAATATATTGATGATATTTTAGCAGATAATATTCAAACTTATTCGATGGAAAAGCGCTATTTCTGCAAAGATAGCTCCATAGTTTGGGTTAATCTCACCGTATCTTTAATGCGCGAACCTAGTGGGGAGCCAAAGTATTTTATTTCTGTGGTCGAAGATATTAGCGAACGAATTGCCGCACTGCGCGATCGCCAGCAGTGGGAGCAGCAAATTCAAGCATCACTTTTAGAAAAAGAGGTGTTATTAAAAGAAATTTATCATCGGGTCAAAAATAATTTACAGGTTATTTCTAGTTTGTTAAGCTTGCAATCTGCTTATATCAAAGATCAAGACGATTTGGTAATATTCAAACAAAGCCAGCAGCGAATTGCATCAATGGCTTTAGTTCACGAAAAATTATATGAGTCTCAAGACTTGGCAAGGATTAACTTTGGTGAATATATTCGAGATTTGGTAGCAAGTTTATTTAGTGCTTATGAAGTTAACGAAGATGCGATCGCTCTGAGAATAAATATCGATGAGCAAGTATTTCTCGGCTTGGATACAGCCATTCCTTGTAGCTTAATTATCCATGAGCTTGTATCTAATTCTTTAAAATATGCATTTCCAACAGGTAGAAATGGTACGATTTATATCGAAATCAACAAAGATACTGACCATCAGGTTACACTTATAGTTAGTGATAATGGAATTGGTTTACCATCAAATTTCAATTTTAAAAATATGGCATCTCTAGGCTGGCAGTTAGTAGATGCGTTAACCAATCAACTCGCAGGTAATATCGATATCCAAGGTGCTATTGGAGTAAAATGCCAAGTAAAATTTACATTAATATAAAATGACTAAAATATGAGAAAGGCAAAAATTTTAGTTGTGGAAGATGAAGCGATTGTTGGTAAAGATTTGCAGTATCGACTGATAAAATTTGGTTACACGGTTCCTGTTATTGCTTCTTCAGGAGAAGAAGCAATCAATAAAGCAATAGAAATATCCCCCGATTTAGTGCTAATGGATATTAAGCTAAAAGGGTCAATGGATGGGATAGAAGCTGCCGAAGAAATCTATAAGCGTTTGGATATTCCAGTAATTTATTTGACTGCTTATGCAGATGAAAAAACATTGGAGCGAGCTAAAATAACTGAGCCTTTTGCTTACCTAATTAAACCTTTTAAAGAAAGAGAACTACAAACAAATATTGAAATAACTCTGATTAAACATGGTTTAGAAAGGCAATTAAAGGTAAATAAAAAATGGTTGGATGCACTTTTAAAAAGTATCAGCGATGGTGTGATTGCTAGCGACATGCAAGAATTGATAACTTTTATGAATCCGGTTGCTGAAAATCTAACCGGATGGAAACAGGAAGAAGCTTGTGGCAGAAATTCATCAGAAATATTCAAGATTGCTAATGCAAAAACTCATAATTATATTGAAAGTCCGATCATAAAAGTCCTTCAAGATGGTATTATCGTCAGTCTCTCAGAAGAAACTATTCTGATTACTAAAGACGGTGGAGAAATACCAATTGATGACAGTGTTGCACCAATTAAAGACGATCAAGATAATATTACAGGTGCTGTATTAGTTTTTCGAGATATTACTGAGCGCAAACGAGCGATAGAAGCGCGTCAAAAGCAAATTGAGCAAGAGCAACTTGTGGTGCAATGGGAGGAGATAAATAAACTCAAAAATGACTTTTTGAGTTTAGTTTCTCATGAACTGCGATCGCCCCTGAGTAATATAAAGTTAATGGTTCAAATGATCCAATTATCTCCTGTTACTGAGGAAGCTCAACGCTATCTAGAACTGATGGAAAATGAGTGCGATCGCGAGCTAGGATTAATTAACGATTTACTAGACTTACAACGCCTGGAAAGCTCATCCTATCCAGTTATTACACCTGATGCGTTGCTATTACAACAGTGGTTACCTTGGGTTATTGAGCCGTTTCAAATCCGTGTTCAAGAACATCAGCAAACTCTACAGCTGAATCTCCCTTCAAATCTCCCGCCGTTGTTCTCAGATGGCATTAGCTTGGAACGAATCTTAGTAGAATTGCTCAATAATGCCTGTAAATACACACCTGCGGGTGGTGAAATTGTCTTAAGTGTACGTTCCAATTCCTTGGAAGCGCCTACAAAAACTATTATTACTATCAGTAATTCAGCAGAAATTTTGTTAGCAGAGTTACCACGAATCTTTGAGAAATTTTATCGCATTCCCAATGCAGATATCTGGAACCAAGGTGGTTCGGGATTAGGTTTACCTATAGTACAGAAATTAGTCGAACAACTGCAAGGAAACATTCAAGTAGAAAGCGGTAACGGATGGACAACATTTACTATCACATTAACTGATTTATAGGTCAATACAGTTCAGTTAAGCATTTCTTCCTTCTCTCTGTGTTCTCTGCGCCTCTGCGGTTCATTAAAAAAATTGACTTTCACAAAGAGTTTTAGCCTTAACCCAAGCGTATTGATTTATAGGTGCTGCACATAATATTGTGATAGCTTCTACAGGTTTAATTGGCAGACATTACCCAATTGAAAAAATTCGGGCAGGTTTATTAGGATTGGGCAAAAATTTGACTCCTGCTGAATTTCATGCCGCAGCCCGTGGTATTATGACCACCGATACAGTACCAAAACTAGTTGACTTTTGACTTCCGCCTTGTGGTACTAGTTATTGACACCTGACATTTGTCTTTTAACAAGAGCATGTCCAGATTGAACATCAAACCAGTGAATATCCTCAGGGCGCAATGCTAATGTAATATCCTCGCCACTCCAATTTTGGTCTGTTGGCAACAAAGCACGTACCGTAATCGCTCCAGTTTGTGAACCCTCAATCCTGACACTGACTAAATAGTGCATACCCAAGTTTTCCACTAAAAACACTCGCCCTTGGATAGTCTGAGTATCACCTGGTTGAGCAATGCGGACATCTTCTGGGCGGATTCCCAGAACAATCTGCGGTGGTACAGTTGGTATATCTGGAAGAAGCACTTGGAAGTTACCCGCGATCGCATATTGTCCCTTACAAGGTAAAGTTAGTAAATTCATTTGCGGGCTACCAACAAATCCAGCCACAAATAGATTAGCTGGATGGTTATAGATGCGATCAGGCGGGTCAAGTTGCTGCACATAGCCATCGTTGAGCAATGCAACTTTTGTAGAGAGCGTCATTGCTTCGGTTTGGTCGTGGGTGACGTAGACAACTGGCACTTTTTGGGCTGCAAAAATTTGCTTGATATCGGCTCGAACTCTTTCCCGCAGTAGTGCATCCAGGTTACTTAAAGGTTCATCTAGCAGGTACACATCGGCATTACGCACCAAAGCACGACCGACGGCAACCCTCTGCCGTTGACCTCCAGACATTTGACCAGGCTTGCGGTTCATTAACTCTGCTAATCCTAAAACGTCTGCCACTTCTGCCACTCGCTGTTTAATTTCTGTAGGTGGTACTTTTTTCAGCTTGAGTCCAGAAGCAAGGTTTTCGTACACCGTCATGTGAGGATAGAGTGCATAGCTTTGAAATACCATTGCAATGTTGCGATCGGCTGCTCGTTTATAGGTAACATCCACTTCCCCAATCTTAATTTGACCACGAGTCGGTTCTTCAAGACCCGCAATCATTCGTAGAACGGTAGATTTGCCACAGCCAGAAGGGCCAAGTAAAGTAAGAAACTCATGGTTATCTACAGTTAAACTAACGTCTTTGACAGGGACGACTTTAGGATTATAGGTTTTGTTTAAGTTTGTGAGTTCAAGTTTAGCCATTTTTCATTTGTTATTTGTCATTGGTCATTGGTCATTTGTCAGAAATTATTATTCTCCCCTCTGCTTCCCCTGCTCCCCCTGCTCCCCCTGCTTCCCCTTATCCTTTCACAGCACCAGAGGTAAGACCTTGGACAATCCGGCGCTGGAAAAACAAAACTAGTAAAATCAGGGGTAATGTGCCCACAACAGTTGCAGCAGCGATCGGCCCGTAGGGAATTTCATATATTGTCGCACCACCCAACTGAGCAGCAGCAACGGGAATTGTCTTCAACTCTTCACGGGTCATAAACGTCAGAGCGAAAATAAACTCGTTCCAAGCAAAAATAAAGGTGAGGATTCCAGTAGTCACCAAGGCCGGAAGGGTCATAGGTAGCACGATTTGCCATAGTAGTTGAAATGTGTTGTAGCCATCGACCCTAGCGGAATCTTCCAAATCTTTTGGCAATTGTTGAAAAAAGCTTCTAAGTACTAAAATTGTTAGCGGCAAATTGATGGCAGTATATGGTATTATTAGCGCCAGATAATTGTTGCCGAGTTTAAGCGCCTGGATAATTTCTAACAGTCCTAAAAACAAGAGAATTCCAGGAAATAAGGTAACAATTAGAACGCTGGCGAGGATAGCTCTTTCACCCCAAGGGCGTAACCGTGCGAGGGCATAAGCCGCAGGTGCGCCGATCGCTAAAGCTACAGCTGTAGAAGTAATCGACACAAAGGCACTGTTGAAGATGTAGCGCCAAAATGGACGACGAGTAAATAACTCAATGTAGTGATTGAAAGTGAATCTTGTGGGAAAATAGACAGTAGGAACGGCGGCAATATCTTCATTGACTTTA
This sequence comes from Nostoc sphaeroides, assembly GCF_003443655.1. Classification (NCBI taxonomy): domain Bacteria; kingdom Bacillati; phylum Cyanobacteriota; class Cyanophyceae; order Nostocales; family Nostocaceae; genus Nostoc; species Nostoc sphaeroides. The sequence goes on along the minus strand of NZ_CP031941.1, from coordinate 6,240,226 downwards.
AAGGAGGTCAGTAATTGCCATAAGGCTGGCGCTAGGCTGAATATTACTATTAATACAACTATTATGGGCAGTAAGATTTTTTTCAGAGAAAACTTGGTTTCTCCTTTTCGTTTTGGAGTCGTTGGAACTGCTTGGGGAGTTACACTCATGGGTTAAATGGCTCCTGATGTTTTTGCACGGTATTTGTTCAGCAAGAAACTAGCGATCGCTACCGCAGCAATCAATATTAAAAATGTCACTACTACCAGGGCTGCTCCATAACCAAAATCCAAGTAGCGCATCACCGTAGAATAAATATACAATGACACCACTTCTGTAGCACCACCAGGGCCACCCCCAGTCATCACAGCAATCAAGTCGAAAATCCCGAAAGCTTGAGCAAACCGAAATAGCACTGCAATTAAAATTTGCGGCAGCAGTAGTGGTAGGGTAATATTGCGGAAGCTTTGCCAAGCAGTTGCCCCATCGACCGAGTAAGCTTCATAAAGGTCTTGTGATATCGACTGCAACCCAGCTAGCAAGAGGATACTGATAAACGGCGTAGTTTTCCAAACATCAGCAAAAACCACTGCTATCATTGCCAGCGTTGGATCTCCTAACCAGTTAATCCCAGTCTCAATCAGCCCCAATCGCCGCAGAATATCGTTTACAACCCCAAACTGGTCGTTAAAAATCCAAGCCCACGCCAGACCAATCAGAGAAGTAGGCAAAGCCCAAGGTATAATCGCGGTTGTACGCACTATACCCCGCCCAAAAAACGCCTGGTTGAGAACTAGGGCAACCCCCAGTCCTAGCAGTAGTTCTGAGATTACTGATGCTGTTGTGAACACCGTGGTCGCCCACAAACTCTGCCAGAAACGACCATCCCCCGCCATCCGCACATAATTGTCTAAACCAGAGAATACAGGTTGTAGTTCTGTTCCCAGATTTCTAGTAAATACACTTAACCAAAATGCTCGTAAAATCGGGTAGGCAAATACAAACAACAGCAGCAGCAATGCCGGTGTTAATAAAATCCAGGCTGTCTGTTGTTCTCGACTTCTAAGTGAATGTAAATTTGTCATTTGTCATTTGTCATTTGTCATTTTTTATGAGGCATTGAGAATAGGGCATTGGGGATTTTGAACTCCATTAATGAGTCTTTGCACTCCATTAATGAGTCTTTGAACTCCATTAATGAGTCTTTGAACTCCATTAATGAGTCTTTGAACTCCATTAATGAGTCTTTGAACTCCATTAATGAGTCTTTGAACTCCATTAATGAGTCTTTGAACTCCATTAATGAGTCTTTGAACTCCATTAATGAGTCTTTGAACTCCATTAATGAGTCTTTGAACTCCATTAATGAGTCTTTGAACTCCATTAATGAGTCTTTGAACTCCATTAATGAGGCTTTGAACTCCATTAATGAGTTTTTGATACTCGTGAACAAGCAAATTTACTTTGTCCCCTTGTCCCCCTGCCCCCTGCTCCCCTGCCCCCCTGCCCCTAGCAATCGCCGCGTTTCCGCAGCAGCAGCTTGCATTGCTCGTTCAGAATTCATCCGACCGGATAAGGCAGCGCTGAGATAACGCTGTAAAATATCTGATGTCTGAGCATATTGCGCGATGGGCGGACGTAAAACTGCATTGTCCACGACCTCCAATAATTGCGGATAGTGGGGGTATTTAGCAACAATCTCTGGGTCTGTAAACAGTTCCCGGCGACTTGGCACATAGCCTGCACTGAAAATAAATCGGCGCTGTGCTTCTCGACTGGTAAAATACTGAATTGCTTTCCAAGCTTCTTCAGGATGTCTAGAGGTTTTAGCAATCCCTAAACCCCAGCCCCCAAGACAAGCCGCTCCCGTCTTCCCAGGAGCATGAACCATTGGTTTAATTGCTATTTTGCCCCGGATTGGCGAATTTTCTGCCTGAGCTAAAGGCCACGCATAAGGCCAACTGCGTAAAAACGCTACTTGACCACTTTGAAACAAGCGCCGGGTGTCTTCTTCCTGGTAGGTCGTCACTCCAGGAGGAGAAACGCCCTCTTTTACGGTACTACGCAGAAACTCAATAGCTCGTAATGTTTCTGGTCGATCTAGTCCAACTTCGAGGGTGTCGGGATTAACCCAGAAGCCACCAAAGCCATCGAGAACTTCTGCAAACATTGCCACAAGTCCTTCATATTGACGACCCTGCCAAACATAGCCCCAATTCACCTGCTTTTTCTTCTGCAAAACTTGGGAAATTCGGATCAAATCATCAAAGGTTTCTGGCGGTTGCAATCCCGCTTGTTTGATTAAATCTTCCCGATAGTAGAGCATTCCCACGTCGGAACGCACTGGAATGCGGTACAGTTTGTCTTGGTAACGTCCCCCTTCTACATCCTGGGATGAAAATGCCCCCAACTCCTCTTTAGATATGCGATCGCCTAAAGGTAGCAACCATCCAGCAGCAGCAAACTTGGATGTCCAGATCACATCCATATTAATCAGGTCATAAGGGGATTCACCCAAGATAAAAGATGAGGTGTACAGGTCTTCGAGTAAATTTGTGGCATTCGGCCCTTCAACTAGGTTAATGCGAATACCTGGGTTCTCAGCCTCGAAGTCTCTAATTAAACCCTGCCTCCAAGGTTCGGCATCAGGGGCAGTCATTAACACATTGAGGATAACTGGTTGCTGTGAGAGTGCTACCCAACTGAACAATATGATGCTCAATAGAGTTGCCAGAAAAACCCCTATATGTAAATAACTCTGTTTTTGGATAAGTTTTTGCAACTTGTTTATTGGCTTTCGGTACAACATTATTCATGTAGCGATCGCTAGTAGGAATTATTAGGAAATCAAAACAGAAAATGTCTGAAAAAAATAATTATTTTATATAACTTTTTTATCAAATTCTTATGTTTAATAAACAAGCTAGTTAATAAACTTAACATCAGGTAGGCTTCAAAATATACAATTTGATTGTAAATAAACGTAAATTTTGCTAACAAACCGTAAATATACAGTAGCCCATTTCAGGAAAAAAACTGTTTAATTAGACAGTTAAATACTACTATAGATGTAAATTAGTTTCTTTTTAATTGATTAAGCAACCTTCTAAAGGTAGAGTTAGTTAGAAGAGGGAGCAATGCCAGGGCAGACGCATCTAAATATTGAAAAAGAGACAAGGTAGCTCTTAGCAAAAAATAACTGAGGGTGAAGTTGTTGCTATAGATGGAAAAACCTTATCTTCTGTGGTTATTATGATATAACTAGCAACCAAAGTGAAATCCAAATGGTAAGTGCCTAGTCAACTAGAACAACTAGAAATAGATTGGTGCTAGAACAAATTAAAGCGAATGAAAAATCGAATGAAATAACAGCGATTCCAGAAATTTTATAGGTATTAAAGTTTTATGTCGTTGATGTAATAATTAATGCTATCCTTTGGTAATTCCACGGCGATAATATTAGTCCTCATTTAGAGATGGATAAACGCAGGTACATTAAGAACTAATTGCTTTGTCAAAAAAGTTGACGTAGGTAGTTAATATGTACTATAGTATGTTACATAGAGAATGAGTTAGATTAAAAAGGTTTCTTAGCAAGTACAGCACGATGAAAAGAAAATTACCATTTGTACGCAATTAGTTAATATTACAAGAAAAATTTTTCAAAATATCATACTTAACCAAAAAATAACTCGATTAACGCTGCATAACTAATAAATATGGATTTTGACTATTTTAGAAGTAATGAAGGCACTCCGACAAATAATACCCGACAAAGCTTGCTTGCTAGCGGTTGGCGACCGTTTAACCGAGAATTAGACTGGGGGTTTTTGTGGCAACTGTTGTATAGTGACTCCCGCGAATTAACTCAAAAAAGTTTGAATTTAGCGAGTAATCTTGCTGATGTTTTGGGACGAAATAATTATGCTTGGTGGGCTAATATTTTAAATGTTGTATCTGATAATACCCGCTACGAAGTTGAAAAGTTTTGGAATTACATCACGCCAGATCCTCAATCACCAGATCATCGCTACAAAGATGTTTTGAGTACGGAAACGCCCATCGTCCAATTTGTCAGTCGTAGTAGCATTCCCATTGATTATGTTCTTAATCGACTGCAAGAAATTACTGTACTGCGAGTTTTAGGAGTGTTGGGTAATCCTGACATTATTACCCAGTATTACTCAGAAAGAGATTTTTATTTTCCTATAGATAAATTTGTTAGCTGGGAACGTTTAGACGTGATCAATACTGTTTATGCTTACTGGGCGAAGCATGACGTTTGGTTGCAAATTGATCCCTACGATCGCGGGCGACGACAATATACTTTAATGGCGAAAAATATCGCGCCACTAATTAACAAAGCGACTTACGACTTAGCGGTGATGCTGAGTGGATATCAAAGTCGTGTAGGCAAGGTTCACAGTCAATTTAATATTCGGACATTTCCAGCAGATATCCAAAACTTTACTGATTCTGTACAACAAGCGATTCTGAATCAAAACCAGTTAGCGGTTGTTGTACATGGGCAACCAGGTACTGGTAAGACAGTGTGGACACAGGCAGTAGCAAAAGAAATTCTTGTACCTTTGGGGTATGTAGTTTTTATTTTAGATCATGATGCGATCGCTAACTTTGTCCCACCGACTTACATAGAGCGTATATGTATCGTTATTAACGAAGCTGATAATCTAGCGCAAAATCGTGCTTCCGAGGTAGCGCAATACAATAACAAAACCGAACACATTCTGAGTTTGCTGGATGGCACTTTGTATCAGAGTGTAATTGATGAGTCTGGTATTCAGATGCAGCAACGGTTGGTTGTCTTGATGACTTGTAACACTACTGAAAGATTAGATCCAGCCATGTTACGTAAGGGCAGGGTGGATTTAATATATGAGTTCACGCAACTATTTATTTGAAGTTTCAGCAATTTTGCCAAAGTTTTACCTGTTTTTGTGATACAAGTTGATGCTCTTTGCGCCAAGCTTGGGGAGGTAAACCGTGATGTTGGCGAAACTGGCGGGAGAAATGAGACACATCCTGATAGCCCAATGCTTTCGCTATCTTCTCGACTGTCTGATCGTTATTTTGGAGTAGAAAACGTGCTCCTGCCATCCGGCGTTTGACAATCCAACAGTTTACAGTCTCGCCTGTCTGCTTTGCTACTCTGTTAGTTAAATAGGCAGGTGAGTAACCAACAGCAAGAGCCACGTCACACAAAGTAATTCCTTGATGATAATTAGCCTCGATAAAGTCGAAAACTTCTTTTAATTGGGGAATGTAGGGAAAAATTGACTTGGGAGGCATCATGATTTCTGTATCAGGGGCTTCTTTACCAGAGGGTGACGCTCCTAACGTCGCTACCGCTTCGCTATCTCTAATGCCAACACCAACAGCGATCGCTGTGGTATTATCTGCAAATCCTGATTGTGGAGCTTTTTCTAATTTCATCGCCCACCAGTATTGGAGAGTAGCTTGCTTTTGCAAACGAATAGCGATCGCTCTGAGTAATTCGTCAAGTGTAGAGGGTTTGGTAAGATAGTCATCTGCTCCCAATTCCATAGCTTTGCGAACATCTGCTTTGGTACTACTACCAGTCAGAAAAATGAAAGGAATAATTGCTGTAACAGGATCTTGGCGTAGCGTATTTAAAACGCTATAACCATCCATATCAGGCATTGTGATATCGCAAATTACTAAATCGGGTATATGCTCTTGTGCTTGTTGGATACCAGCAAGACCGTTGTCAGCACCTATCGTATCAAAACCTTTAGCCTTAAGACCCATTAAATAAAGATTGCGGGTAACGTTATCATCTTCAATAACGAGAATTTTCTTTGGTGATTCTTGCATAACTTTGTATTCCCATAACTTTTTACAGAAGCTGCTTACTATACTCTTTGGTGAATATGTAAATAGGCATGAGATTAATTACTTCGTTCCGAGAGTTATGATTGTTAAGTTGTTCATTAAGAATTCTCTTAATTTCAACATTCATAACTCGGAACTATAAACTCTGATTTGATTAATGGCAACATCACAGTAAACGTAGTGCCCACACCCACTTTACTTTCTACAAAGACTTGACCGTGATGTAAATCTACAAGGGTTTTAAGAATTGATAACCCTAATCCAGTACCAGGTATACTATCAATATTAGTCCCACGGTAAAATGGCTCAAATATTCGTTGTTGATCTGCTACTGAAATCCCAATGCCCCGATCTTTGACCTGAAAAATTACTTTCTCATTTTTGCAAGAAAATTTCAAATCAATTGCAATCTTTGATGGAGAATACTTGATTGCATTGTCGAGTAAATTCTTCAAAATCGGCTCTAACAGTTTTTTATCTATGCAGGCTGTTAAAGAGTTATCTTTACTGACAAAATTAATCGGAATTTGGCTAACGCTCATCTGCATTTGGGCAACTAAATCTTTACAGAACTCAACTAACTCCAGTGGTTTGGGTTCACAGTTTATTTTTGCTGCTTCTGCCTTAGAGAAGAACAAAATATCATCCAACATTTGACTAAGTTGTTCGGTAGCTTTTTGAATGTGATCTAGTAGTGGTTGTATTTTCTTCTGTGTACGTTTGTCTACTTCTTCCTTTAGTAAGCTATTAGAAAATGAAACAATATTCAGAGGTGTACGGAATTGATGACAAACCATAGAAAGAAAACGCGCTCTAAGTTCGCTAAGTTGTTTTGCTTGTTCTAAAGCTTGGTTAAGACCAAATTCTGCGTATTTGTAATCAGTAATATCGATGCCTGCAATCAGTTCTACTGGTTTTCCCCCAAAATCTAGCACTCCTTCCAACATGGCAACCGCGCAAGCTAGCCAGCGCTCTGTGCCGTTTTTTGTCAAAATATTTATCTCCTGGTATTCAAAATTAGCTGCTTCGTCCTGGTTGCGTACCTGCCTGCGTTTTTTGCTTTTAATCAGTCGCCGCAGTTCAAAACCTGTTAGCAGTTCCTCTTCTGTGTAACCTGTGAGTTTCTCCACTGCTGGATTTATGTAGCAAAGTCGCGTCCCTTGAATCAAAAAAGTGCTAACATCTGTTGTTTCGGCTATTGTCCGAAATCTAGCTGCATTCAACCGCAATGCTTCTTCAGTCTGTTTCGATTCAGTAATGTCCCAAATACTCCACACTCTACCAACAATTTTACCTTCGAGCCACTGAGGCTTAGAGTAGTGTGCAAAAACTCTTCCATCATTCAATTCCAAAATGTCGTAGCTCTCGAAATCTGATTGGCTAGACACTTCCCAAATCAGCCGACTAAAAGCTTGGGGATCTTTAAGTTGGTTCTCAAAAAATGCTTTGCATCGAGGGCATTTTTTAGATAGTATTAGGGACTCTGGGATCTGCCACATCTCCACAAATTTCTGATTCAAGCTCAGAATATCTCCCTCAAAGTTAACTGCAACAATACCAATGGCAGTAGATTCGAGAGTAGAACGAAGTAAAGAAAGAGATGTTTCTAATTCTACTTCTTTTGCCTTGAGTTGAGAAAATTCCTGTTGTAAATTGTCTTTAGCATCCCTTAATTCATCAGTCCACTTTTGCACGCTCAGTTCTACTATTTCATCACTTATCTCACGAGCAAAAGCACAGCCAAATTCCATATCTTGTTGTTTTACATAGCTAATCGATATTTCTACCAAAATATCCGACCTCTTTTTGTCCGGTAGCGAGATTTAAAGGTAAGGGAATTTTGTGAGCTAATATCTGACCAATTGTGTAGAGAAAAATCTACATCTATATTATGCAACCTCATGGAAAGTAATTCCTCACGGGAATACTCCGTCATCCGGCAAGTGGCATCGTTGACGTAGAGAAACTGGGCGTTTTCTCCTAAACAGAAGGCTGCATCTACAGCGTGATTTATTAGGAAGTGAGCAAACTTCATCTCTACCTGTGGTTGTAGCGCCCATTGATTGTTTGATCTAGCTAATGTATAATCGCCAGAATTCATATTCCTACTTCCTCCTGGTAATCAATCAGTACCATAGCCATTAATGAGTTAATAATCATAACTTACTAAAATCTTTGGGTCACCCTCAGCTGTTCAAAAATAAGATTAGTTAGTGCATTAAAAAATATTACTAATCCTGTTAACAAAACTTATTATACCAATAAAAAGCGAATTATTAAACCAAGTTTTTCTAAAAAAACTAAATATTTAAAATTTATTTTTCTTGTTCCAAACAGCTTTTTATCGCAAAACAAAATTTAGACTAATCCAATCCAGGATAGTCAATAAACCTTCTAGATTAAGAGTTCAAAACCGTTAATCTATAAGCATATCTGACAATTCAGGTTATGTGGAAAAGTCCACCAAAAACCTAACCCCCTTCCCGACACTCTAAGGGGGAAAATTCAAAGTCTCTGACGCCACGTGCAACAAGAGTGGCTCGCCGCCCAACGCATTGGCTCCTCCTTAAAGGATGAGAGAAATAGAAGTGAGGTTTTCCAGATAAGAGTGAAAAGTCACATAAACACAGGTTTGCCCACTTTTAACAAGTTGTTCGAGCAACTTGTCTGGTTAATTGAGATGGTAGCTGGATTTACGCCGTGTTGTACTAGTCTAGAGTCGTTTGATTTTCAAAATAAACCCTATGTGCATTGCTGGGTCTGGCTTAAATGAACAAATTTCAATCATCAAGTTATTTGCTTAATTTATCTTAACTTATTCTCTCATGTATCTAACTATAGAAGAATATTCTTGTTCATCTGCCCCAAGAAGTACATTTGATGGTAGGAATACGTATACTTATACGTATATTATTGTGTATTTTTTTTTCATTGAGAAACGCTGTATTGGTATACTAAGTACATAAAACTAAATTAAAGTAGTAAGAAATACATTTTTTATTTAATTACGTACTAAAGGCTTAGTCATCTCTCAAAGTAAATATAAAAAGTTAAGAAATGATGTCTTTCTCGTTACAAGTAATTGACCCAAAGAGTTTTTAGTGGCAATATAAAAACCGCTAAATCGGCTCATGCTTTAATTTGGATAAAATGTATCGGTTCTGCGATGCTTAGGTTGGGCTACGCCTACGCAGTACATCAATCTTTCAGAGTGACTAAGTTGGTAATGTCGAAATCACGATAAAAGCGAAAGAATTGACAGCTTTATCAAAAGATTTTTCATTGCAGATACCTTTTTCTCATAGTAGCCATCCCAAGGTAAGCACCTCTTTAAGCCGCTCATTAATAAGAGCAGCGTTATTAAACTTAACTATATGAAGTTTTGTAAAATTTATGAGAAGCGCTTGAATCAAGCTTATTTGCTGGCTTATAGACCTTTATATGGTTTAGTTTTTCCCCACCAACCTACTTAAGCGCTGTAGGAATCATAGTAAAAACGAAAGATTTGACATCCCCATCAAAGGATTTTTGATTGCACAACAGTCTTTATGTCCCTTATTCTGGTTACAAGAAGCACAGTATTGATTGCTGTATGCTTTTGGTAAAAATTTTGGTAGTGCTATCACAAGCATCAATCAGCAGCGATTAACCGTTTCTACGAACGACCAAGCTAGGTCATAGCTGTGAAAGCAACAGAGTCGTTTGTATCAAATATTTCTATCCCTGTGATTGTAAACTAGAAAGCCTTTGTGTAATTTTATGTAATTGCGTGAAAATAATGAGTCAAAACTATACTGGTTCAAACTCTCCTCTAATCACCACTGAGCCATACAGGGAACTTCCAGCAAACAGATATGTAGAGTCTGTGTCTGACGTTTCTCGTCAGGTTGACGAATCGGAGAATAATCGGGGAATTCAGCCTTTTTTAAACGATGAAACACCCGCAGCGCTTTCAGTTGCCGATGCGATCGCTCAGATGTTGGTAAATTTGGGAGTAAGCTATGCTTTTGGTGTCGCAGGTGGTGCGATGGCAAGCCTTTGGGGGGCGCTGTCGAATAGCAGCATCGACGTATTGAACTTCCGCCATGAAGCAGGAGCAGCATTTGCAGCTACCGAAGCATACTTTGCCAATAATCGCCCCACTGTAGTTTTTACCACAGCAGGGCCGGGGATCACTAACGCCCTTACCGGCTTATTTGCGGCTCGTGGTGAAGGTGCAAAGGTGATTTTATTGTCAGCTTGCACCTCAGCACCGCAGCGTGGACGTTGGGCAATTCAAGAAACCAGCACTTACACATTACCAAGTGGGGGAATTTTTACCCCAGGAGCGTTATTCAACTATGCAATCACCATTGAATCTGCGGCTCAACTACCGCAGATTTTCCGCAAACTTGCTTTAGCTATGGCGCAACCAGGCGGATTTGTCGCCCATTTGAGCATTCCTACGGCAGTGCAGACAAGTTTAGTTGATGAGAGTATATCCTTGCCTCAACTAGATGTTACTCCATTTCCGATGACTGCTTCCAAACAAGCGATCGCTAAATCTGTAGAGTTATTATCATCTGGCCCCTTTGCCATCTGGGTTGGTTTCGGTGCGCGTGACGCAGCAGAGGAAATCATTGAACTCGCTGAAAGAACGGGAGCAGCCGTCATGTGTTCACCCCGTGCTAAAGGTATCTTCCCTGAAGATCATCCCCAATTTGTGGGTGTTACAGGTTTAGGGGGTCATGCTTCGGTCTTAACTTATATGGAACAGCAACCTCCACTACGCACACTCGTATTAGGAACCCGCCTTGGTGAACCGACTTCCTTCTGGAGTTCGGCACTAGTTCCAAAAGAAGGTTTTATCCATGTAGATATTGATCCCGAAGTGCCAGGTGTAGCCTATCCCCACGTTGAAACTTTTGCAGTTCGGTCTGATATCAAAGCTTTTGTGGAAGAGTTATTGCAGCAATTACCAGATGCACCTGATTCCACAATGCCGCTACCTCGTCCAGAACGCAAAGCAATCGAACCGGCTTCAGAGGTAGATTATCCAGTGCGGCCAGAAGTATTGATGGCAGCAATTCAAAAGATCATTGTTGAAGATACCGATGCCATAGTAATGGCGGAGTGTGGTAACTCCTTTACTTGGTCAACTCATCTACTGCAATTTTCCGAAGCCAATCGTTACCGAGTCAGCACCGGAGTTGGCGCAATGGGTCACGCCGTTACCGGAGTATTGGGTGCAGCACTGGCGAGCAAGAGCAAAGCTGTAGGAATTGTTGGTGATGGAGCAATGCTGATGAATAACGAAATCAGCACAGCCGTGAAATACAAAATTCCGGCAATCTGGATTGTACTCAACGATGCGCGTTACAACATGTGCCATCAAGGGATGAAAATCTTGGGATTAAAGGGCGCAGATGCAACACTTCCACCGACAAACTTCGCCATGATTGCTCGTGGTATGGGAGCAGAAGCGATCGTAGTCCTCAGAGAGTCAGAGATCGAAGCAGCATTACAACAAGCGATCGCATCAAATGCTCCTTTTCTGCTCGATGTCGTCATTGACGCCGATCGCCCAGCACCTTCTGGTGGACGTAATAAAAGTTTGGCAGCACAAGGAGTCAAATCAAGTCCTGCGAGTGCAGCCAAGCAAGTTTCATTTCCAATGGTTTGATTTCAAAACCTGATAATTTCCTTCAATTGTTATAGACACTAAAACATCTCAACTATTCAACAAAAGACAAAGGATCAATTTAGAAGCAGTAAAAACTTTATTCCAGCCAAAAAACTACACCCAATCAACTGGAATTTTTCTTTTTTAGAACATTACTGTTTGCTTACTTTATCCTATCTTAATATTCCAGAGCGTTTTTGTGTCTATATCTTTACATTTTGTAATGGTCATTACTTTCTCTAGCCAATCCCAAACAATATCGAGAGGTCAAGATGCTGCTATTTGAAACTGTTAGAGAAATGGGTCACGAACAAGTTCTGTTTTGTCATGGTAAAAATCCTGAAATTAAGGCGATTATTGCTATCCATGACACGACCTTGGGCCCAGCGATGGGAGCTACAAGACTCTTACCTTATGTCAACGAAGAAGCTGCTTTAAAAGACGCACTTCGTCTGAGTCGTGGGATGACATATAAAGCCGCATGTGCCAACATCCCTGCTGGTGGCGGAAAAGCAGTTATTATCGCTAATCCTGAAAATAAAACAGATGATCTGTTGAGAGCTTACGGACGTTTTGTTGATAGTTTGAATGGGCGTTTTATTACCGGACAAGATGTTAATATCACCCCTGGCGATGTGCGGACAATCAGTCAAGAAACGAAACATGTTGTTGGGGTATCAGAAAAATCAGGCGGGCCTGCTCCTATAACATCACTAGGAGTTTTTCTCGGAATTAAAGCTGCTGTAGAATCTCGTTGGCAGAGCAAAAGACTTGATGGCATGAAAGTTGCAGTTCAAGGTCTAGGAAACGTAGGTAAAAACCTCTGCCGTCATTTACATGAGCATGATGTCAAGCTTTTTGTTAGTGATGTAGATCCAGTAAAAGCGGAAGAGATAAAACGGCTTTTTGGCGCAACTATTGTAGAACCCAGCGAAATTTACTCTCTTGATGTAGACATATTTTCTCCTTGTGCTTTAGGAGGAATTCTTAATAGTCATACAATTCCTTTCTTAAAAGCTTCTATTATTGCTGGCGCAGCTAATAATCAGTTAGAGAATGAGCAACTACATAGTCAAATGCTTGCCAAGAAAGGGATACTTTACAGCCCTGATTATGTAATTAATGCTGGAGGGCTAATCAACGTTTACAACGAAATGATTGGCTATGACGAAGAAAAAGCTTTTAAGCAAGTGCATAACATTTATGACACCCTACTAGCAATTTTTAATATTTCTCAACAGCAGGGAATTACTACCAACGATGCTGCCAAACGATTGGCAGAAGACCGCATTAACAGCGTTAAACGAAACCAGACTACTAAAGCGATCGCAGCTTGATTGTTATTATTTTAAGGAGTAAAAAGTGGAAAAAAATACCTTTGCAACATCAGCTTACATTGCTACTTCACCAGAGAGCGCCTTTGAGTATCTTTGTAGTTTAAAAAACTTAGACGAATGGACACTTTATAGCCGGATGAAAGAGCAAGTTGACGAAGATACCTGGCTCGGAACTGCATCCGGTTATCACAAAAACCTCTATTATCACGTTAAAAAATTAGAAAATCCGCTTTTTTACGGCATTGAGTGGCACTGCGGGTTAGAGTATCAGAAATATTTTCAGGTTTACCCAGTTTTGCTGTTTCCTACAGATTATATTGAGCCGGGAACAGATGAAAAAGGTGTATACTTTCATTGGTTGAGTTTTGTCGATCCCAAACGGCAAACTCAGATGATTATGCAGGGAATTCACACGGTACATACTTCCGAGTGTCGTTCTCTCAAAGGTAATTTGGAACGCAAAGCTGGTCTGACCTCAGCAGCCAAAGGTCGCCACTTTATCGATACAGATACCATCTATGTTGATGCCCCAATTGAAATCGGCATTGAATACCTACAAAACCTACAGAACATAGATGAATGGGCACATTTACTGCGTCCAAATGGTGATATTACCTCTGATTCAGGTGAATTCAAAGATGAATATGACCAGAAAGTAAAAGTTTCCGTGCGGGTTCATAGTCTGAGCAAATACTACTTGCTTGAACAAGAACACTTTTATCCAGACTACGAATATTATCAGCGTTCTGTAGCGTTGCTCATCCCAACCGCTTATGCATTCGCCGATCCTGAAGCTTCAGGTTTTATCCTGCATCGAATCACATTCTGGAAAACAGATGGAACCGTCACCCACGGCAAACTTCAAATTGAAGACTTTGGCGCTGAGAGCATGAACATCAAACGTTTACTAGAAGCCAAAGCTGGCAACCTCAAATCATTTGACCGAGGAATGAGCTACCTCCCAAAAACTCCAGAATCACTAATAAATAGTCATTAGTCATTGGTCATTGGTCATTGGTCAACTAACAAATGACAAATGACAAAGGACAAAATATGAAACAACTTACCATTACCATCCTAACTTTTTGTGTTGCCGCTTTTTCTGGAATCAAAGCTGCCTCAGCTGCATCCTTTTCAGTAATCGCCGACGGTCTATATAACGCCGGTGGACTGAGCTTTAGCCTTGATGGAAATCTCTATGTTACAGAGGCGGGAATAGGGGGAAGTGGAGCTTGTGTTCCACCGTCAAGCGGTCAAGGCGATTCATTATGCTATGGCACAAGTGGAGCAGTTACCAAAATAGAGAATGGTAAAACCGAACGCATACTTACAGGACTTCCTTCCTTAGCATTACCAGATGGGACTGGAGCGGCTGGCCCTCGTGATATCAAATTTGATACTCAAGGTAAACCTTATGTTCTGATTGGGTATGGCGCTAATCCAGCCTTTCGCGATCGCAATTTAGGTAACACCGACCTCGCTAAAATCATCGCTCCCGACTTTAATACCAATACCTGGACGAGTATTGCCGATTTAGGTAACTATGAACTCGCCAATAATCCCGATGGTGGTGATGTCGGTAGCAATCCCTTGGGTTTTGTAATAGATGGCAATAATTTAATTGCAGTTGATGCAGGCGCAAATGACTTACTCAGTGTTAATACTGATGGCAATAATTTGCAGGCGATAGTTGCGTTTCCCCAAGATATATTAGCTAATCCCGTCTTTCCACCCTCCGGTACACCATCCAATGAACCTGCACAAGTGCCATCTCAAGGTGAAGAGGTGCGACCCCCATCGCAGTTTGCAAGCCAACCAGTACCCTCAAGTGTGACCAAAGGCCCTGATGGCGCTTATTACATCAGCCAATTTACAGGTTTTCCCTTCCCAGAAGGAGGGGCAAAAATCTATCGAGTTGGTGCTGATGGTAAGCCAACAGTATATGCCGATGGTTTTACCCAACTGACAGACTTGGAATTTGATCCTGAGGGCAATTTGTATGCTTTGCAGTACGCCAATCAATCAGCTTGGAAGGGTGATTTTGATGGTTCTGTGATCAAAATAGCTGCCGATGGGACACGCACAACTCTTCTGAGTGGGAATGGATTAGAGTCGCCTAGCGCCTTGACTATTGGCGCTGATGGTGCGATATACGTCACAAACCGAGGCGATCGCCCAGGAAGGGGACAAGTTCTCAGAATTGAAAATATCAAATCTGTCCCTGAACCTGATTCTATTTTGGGCATATTAGCGATCGCTGCTTTCGGCGTTGGTTGCTTGCACAAGAAGAGAACTATCAAACCTCCCATAAATGGAGCCGTGGCGCTCAAGTAAAGAGTTTCAAACCAATCCTGCGTTCCTCAAAAACTGGGATTACTTGTCTTTAAAACCATAAAAGTTTCCACTTATTTAAATCTCAATCTCTAAAGGTATGAAACTCAGATCATTTGCTCTTACATCTGTTACATTTTGTTTTGCTGCTATTTGTGGAACGCCATCTGTACAAGCTGCAACACTAACGACAATTGTTGATGGAGTCAGTAATGCACGGGCTGTTAGCTTTGGCCCTGACGGCAGTCTCTACGTAGCAGAGCCAGGTATCGGAGGAAACGGAAATTGCCAACCATCTCCGAGTACACTGTTTCAGCCTATCTGTGCTGGTAATAGTGGTTCGCTGGTCAAAGTTGCATCAGATGGCACCACACAGCGTCTATTCAATAACTTTGAATCTATAGCAGAACAACCCAGTGGCAACCAAGGCGCTGGTATTCAAGACATACAATTCGACTCTCAGGGGAATGCTTATCTTCTAACTGGGTTTGCTGGTTATCCAGGAAATCGTGATCTAGAATCACTTAACCTTGGTGCTAATTTCCCGATCCCAGAGCAGCAACTTGTTACTTTCCCGCCATCTACACCGGATAAAGTACTGAATACCCCGCTTTTAGCACAACTTTTTAAAGCTGACTTGAACACCGGAGAACTGGAAAGTATTTTCGACTTCGGCAAGTATGAAATTACTAATAACCCAGACGGTGGGGATGTAGTTACCAATCCCTTTGATTTGACCGTTAGTGGTGATACTGCTTATGTCGTTGACGGAGGTGGAAACGCCGCTTACAAAATCAAACTTGACGGAAGTGAGTCTGAGGCGATCGCAATTCCCAAGAAAGTCCTTAGTGCTTCAACATTGCCACCTTTACCACCAGGACAAGAACTGCCTCCAGGCTTAATAGAAATACTTCCAGGAGGAAACATCGCAATTCAAGCAGTACCTACAGGTGGCACAATTGGGCCAGATGGAGCCTTGTACGTTGCCGAATATTCAGGTTTTCCATATCCAGAAAATGAATCGCGGATCTTCCGCATCGGCGAAGATGGCAACCCAGAGGTTTTTCTGGATGGTTTTACGCAAATCACTGACTTAACCTTTGATGATCAAGGCAATTTGCTGGTGTTACAGTTCGGCGACGAGTCTCAGTTGAAGGGTGACTTGCGGTTCCTTCCCGGTTCTCTGATTAAAGTTGCTCCCGATCTAACTCGCACAATCCTGGTTGCTGCCGGTGAAGGGTTGGAATCGTCTGCTGGAATCGATATTGGCCCTGATGGGCAAATATACATCACCAAACGCGGTGTTGGGCCAGAACTAGGGTCGGTTGTTCGGGTGGATGGTATCGTTGCCGAAAAAGTCCCCGAACCTACTTCAATACTTGGCTTATTAGCACTTGCTAGTGTAGGCGCAACTGGTGCGATCGCCAAGCGCAAACGCCAAGACAAGTTGGGTGAATTGTTACCCAAAGCAGAGATAGTCTAATTCCTCATTCCCTGGTGTCAGGTAATGGTTAGAAAATAGGCTGCTGCCTCACACAGAAAGTTGCATTTCAAACAAGAGGCAGCAGCCCAAATATTAGGGTTCCCGAACTAGGGCTGGGAACAAATATTAGTCTAGGAAAGAGTATACACTCATACAACCAGGACTTCAAACTCATGGGATTAGTCAAAAATTTCTCAATCGGCATTCTCGGTACTGGATTCATGGTGTTGGCAACAGTAGCCCAAGCCAAGGCTGTAACATTAACTTTCGACAGAAGTATCGGCGAACCTGGTTTCGGGCCTGGGCAACTGTTTGTTCCCCAAGGGATAGCGGTGGATAGCCAAGGGAATACCCTCATAGCTAACGGACGCGGTATTAACCCGGCGGATGGTACTCCTAACTATAACCTTGGTAACAAAATTGAAATATTTAATCCTAGCGGTCAGTATATTGGAGCAATTGGCTCCGGTGGCACAGGGCCCGGACAGTTTGACGAACCAACAACTGTAGACTTTAATCCCGTAACAGGGGATCTGTATTCAGGTGATGTTTACAACAACCGCATCAATCAATTTGATTCTCAGGGGAACTTTATTAGATCCTTTGCAAATGGAGAATTTACCCCTCTGGTAGAAGATAGATTGTTCTTTGGGCCATCTGGTTTGACATTTGACAAGGATGGCAACGTCTACGTTGGTGATTTTAACGGCGAAAGGATTCTTAAATATACATCAGACGGACAGCAACTTGGTGTCATTGGTGGTACCAGAGGCTCTGCACCTGGGGAATTCCAAGGTGTAGCAGGTGTAAGAATTTCCCCAGTTAGTGGAAATATCTTTGTAGCTGACCAGTATAACAACCGCGTTCAAGTACTCGATCCAACTGGTAGCCCTCTGTTGGCATTTGGTTCAGCAGGTAGCGAACCTGGACAGCTTCTTCAGCCAATTGGCATCGAAGTGGACGACCAAGAGAATGTTTATGTAGCTGATTCTATCAACAGCCGCGTTCAGGTGTTTGATAAAAACGGTAACTTCTTGACTTCCTTCGGTGAACCAGCCCTAGATGCATCGGGTAATCCTGTACCACCTCCAGCATTCACTGGCCCTCCTTTTGGCAACCCCCTCGACCTCACTCCCGGCAGATTTAACTGGACGGGTGGCACAACCCTCAAAGATGACAAGCTTTATGTGGGCGATTTCTTCCAAGGTCGCGTCCAAGTGCTAAACGTAGAAGGCAGAAAGCAAGTACCGGAGCCAAGTTCAGCACTGAGTTTAGCATTGCTTGGACTTGGGGCTGCTACCATCACATTGCGGAAACGTGGACAACAAAAGCCAGTCTTCAGTTTAGAGAAGACGTTGCAAAAACAGTCCTGAGTTCTCATGCTTGAGTAGCTGTAAAGTCTGACTTTTCATGTGATGTGGAAAAGCTAACGATTCACCTAACCCCCAACTCGTCGCTCTAAGGGTGAAAACTCAAAGTCTCTCTCCTCTTAGGAGAGAGAAATAGAAGTGAGGTTTTCCAGATACCGTGAAAAGTCAGCTGTAAAGTGACCGAATCCGAGTTCAGAGGCTGAAGTTCCGAGTTCAGAGGTCGATGTTCCGAGTTCAGAGGCTGAAGTTCCGAGTTCAGAGGCTGAAGTTCCGAGTTCAGAGGCTGAAGTTCCGAGTTCAGAGGCTGAAGTTCCGAGTTCAAAGGCTGAAGTTCCGAGTTCAAAGGCTGAAGTTCCGAGTTCAAAGGCTGAAGTTCCGAGTTCAGAGGCTGAAGTTCCGAGTTCAGAGGCTGAAGTTCCGAGTTCAGAGGCTGAAGTTCCGAGTTCAGAGGTCGAAGTTCCGAGTTCAGAGGCTAAAGTGGATTAAACAAAATATAAAACTTCTGTTTCGTGAGGTGCGTTATGCCCTTGGTAACACGCCCTACGAAAATTTCAGGTCATTAAATCTGGAATAAGGGAGATAAAAACTGGATAACACTAAATAAAGACAACATTATTAAGGTGCTTTTAGGACATTAAGAGTTCATGCAAATTCTGATTTATTCATACAATTATCATCCAGAGCCAATTGGTATTGCACCTTTAATGACTGAACTAGCAGAAGGGCTGGTAAAGCGAGGGCATCAAGTGCGAGTAATCACAGGTATGCCTAACTATCCTCAGCGTCAGATTTACGATCGCTATCAAGGTAAGCTATACGTTACTGAACATAAAAATGGTGTCAAAATTCAGCGTAGTTACTTACGAATTAAGTCTAAACCTAACCTTGTAGACAGACTACTGCTAGAGTTGAGCTTTGTTTTTACGAGTTTGCCACAAGCCCTCAAGGGCGAACGACCTGATGTAATTCTTTTAACAGTACCGCCGCTACTAGTTTGCTTACCTGCAACCTTAATAGCTTGGCTATACAATTGCCCAGTAGTGCTGAACGTGCAAGATATCCTCCCGGAAGCTGCTGTGCGTGTTGGGCTAATTAAAAATAAGTTGATGATTCAAGCTCTGGAAGCTTTAGAAAAATTTGCCTACCGAACTGCACATACCATTAGCGTAATTGCCGATGGCTTTGTAGATAATTTAATAAATAAAGGTGTACCCGCTAATAAAATTGCCTGCATTCCCAATTGGGTGAATCTAAATTTTATCCGCCCTTTACCGAAAGAGAATAACTCTTGGAGAGCTACCCATCAACTCGATGATAAATTTGTAGTACTTTATTCAGGTAATATTGCTCTGACACAAGGTTTAGAGACAGTAATCGAAGCAGCATCTCGATTGCGTCATATTAATGATATTGTCTTTGCGATCGCAGGTGAATCTCAAGCTCTCGAAAGGTTACAAAAACATTGTCTTGCTTGTGGTGCAGATAACGTTTTGCTGCTACCACTGCAACCGCGAGAAAAACTCCCGCAAATGTTAGCAGCCGCAGATGTCGGCTTGATTGTGCAAAAGAGCAATGTGATTTCCTTCAATATGCCTTCTAAAATACCATTGCTGTTAGCCAGTGGCCGCCCAATTGTCGGTTCAGTTCCCGCAACTGGGACTGCTGCCAAAGCCATCAAAGAAAGTGGTGGCGGCGTTATCGTTGAGCCAGAGTCAGCAGATGCTTTAGCAAGTGCAGTATTAGATTTATATAATCAGCCAGAATTAGCAGCACAATTAGGGCGCAAAGGAAGAAAATTTGCAGTAGAAAACTATTCCTTTGAGCAAGCGCTAGATCGGTATGAAGAGTTATTTTATGATGCGATCGCCAAAAAAGCAACCACTTTCGATATCTTACCCGAATTTAATTCTAAGAAATCACTTGTTGATCAAGACTTTTTAGTACATACCTCGCCCATTGTACGCGTGGTATCACAAAGACTAATGACAAATGACAAATGACAAATAACAATCTGATTTCTAAATCTGCAACAAATCATGTCAGTCCCCGACAAATTACCATCATCGGTGGACGCGGCAGGATGGGAAAATTATTTAAAGAGCAGCTTTCCCTAGTAGGTCACAATGTTAGCATTCTCGAACATGAAGATTGGGAATACGCCGATAAACTGTTAACTCAGGCAGAATTAGTATTAGTAAGTGTTCCCATTGAATATACAGTTGATGTTATCAAACGAGCGGCGAAATACCTGAGCTACAATACAGCTTTGTGTGACATCACGAGTGTAAAAACTCAGCCAACTCAGGCGATGCTCGAACATCATTCCGGCCCAGTCATGGGTTTACATCCAATGTTTGGGCCAAATATCAAATCGTTTTTGGGACAAAAAGTGGTAATATGTCCAGGTCGAAACGATGATTCATTTCAGTGGTTATTAGACTTTCTCAAAAGTCAAGGTGGAGAATTAATTGTTTGCACACCTGAAGAACACGATCAAATGATGGTGATCGTTCAAGCAACGCAGCATTTTTGTAGATTTAGTCTTGGTGTTTTCTTAGCACAAGTAAAAGTGGATATAGAGCAGAGCTTAACAATGTCAACACCTAACTATCGTCAAGAAATTGACATTGTTAAACGTTTGTTTTCTCAAAATCCTAATTTATGTGTTGATATTATGCTAGCTACAGAAGAAAGATGTAATGCAATTAGCTTTTTGGCTGATACTTACAGCCGTTTAGCGAAACTAGTAGCAACGAAAGATAGAGACGCATTAATTCAAGAATTTGAAAATACTCAAATATTTTTTGAAGAAAAAATCAACACTTTTATCCAGCCCTTAAATACAACGCCTCGCCAACGAGATTTTAAACCCCAGATGCACACAAATATGAGCATTTGAAGGATAAAAACTATGCTGATAGACATATTTCACGATCCCGTTTGCCCCTGGTGTAGAATAGGGAAAAAGCATCTGTTTGATGCACTGGCACAATGGCCAGAAAAAGAAGTAGATATCCGGTGGCATCCCTTTATTCTCGACAATACCGTTCCTGCTGACGGGTACGAACTTCGCAGCTTTATGCGGAATAGAAAAGGCATAAAATCTCATAGTCTACAACATTTGTTTGATTCTACGCAATATGCAGGTGAGGCGGCTGGTGTCAAGCTAAATTTTGACAAAATCCGTTTAGCTGTCAATACTAAACTTTCGCACCGACTGATTGCACTTGCACCAGCAAAGGTAAAAAACGATGTAGTAGAAGCCATTTATAAAGCTTACTTTGAAGACGGTTTGAATATCGGAGATATTGAAGTTCTGATTGCCATAGGTAGAACTTACCAAATGGATTCTAGCGAATTACGGCTACAATTGAGTGATGATGCTGCGATTAAAGCCTTTGTGGCTGAATCAATATTTACTTGCCCAAATGGCATCAAGAGTGTACCATTCTTCATAATCAATAATAAAGTCAAGATCAATGGTTCTCACTCGGTAGAAATGTTTCTTAAAGCTTTGAATCGTGCCGCATTTATAGATATATAAGTAAAAACATGGTAGTTGACATTAAGCAAAAAAGTAAATTCAATCTGCAACCAATTCATCAACGTGTTTCGGTTACTTTCAACTATGAGGTTTACTTTACCCAAAACTTATTTGAGTTGAAAAACCCCACCTTAGCCCAAGTGATTACAGCAGATGGGGAGACAAAGCCGAAGAAAGTTGTAGCAGTAGTAGACGCAGGAATATTGCAGCATCACCCGGAATTGGTTAAGCAATTAGTAGCGTATACCAAGTTTTATGCAGAGATAGTAGCGATCGCAGCCGAACCGATGATAATTTCGGGAGGAGAAGCCGCCAAAAACGATCGCACTTTAGTAGATCAAATCCAGCAACAGATTGAAGCAGCCGGATTATGTCGCCATTGTTACGTGTTAGCGATCGGGGGCGGGGCTG
This sequence comes from Nostoc sphaeroides, assembly GCF_003443655.1. Lineage (NCBI taxonomy): Bacteria > Bacillati > Cyanobacteriota > Cyanophyceae > Nostocales > Nostocaceae > Nostoc > Nostoc sphaeroides. The sequence continues at coordinate 6,218,235 of NZ_CP031941.1, read as the reverse complement.
TGTTGGATTTGGTAGGATATGCAGCCGCAACTGCTCACCGGGGTATTCGTCTAATTCGGATTCCGACGACTGTGTTAGCACAAAATGATTCCGGGGTTGGCGTAAAAAACGGCATCAACGCCTTTGGTAAAAAGAACTTTCTCGGCACATTTGCGCCACCTTATGCAGTTATCAATGATTCTGCCTTTTTGACAACCTTAGACGATCGCGATTGGCGTTCTGGAATCGCAGAAGCAATCAAAGTGGCGCTGATTAAGGATGCTAGCTTTTTTGATTATATCCACTCTCACAGCGCAGCCCTGGCACGGCGAGACATGGATACCATGCAACAAGTTATCTATCGTTGCGCCCAATTGCATCTAGAACATATTGCCAATAGCGGCGATCCTTTTGAAATGGGTTCGTCTCGTCCCCTCGATTTTGGACATTGGGCGGCTCATAAACTGGAGCATTTGACAAATTATCGCTTGCGTCATGGTGAAGCAGTTGCGATCGGTATTGCTTTGGATTGTACTTATTCCTATTTGGTAGGATTGCTGGATTGTTCACAGTGGCAACGGGTATTAAGTACTTTGTCGGCGTTGGGTTTCACGTTGTATGTGCCAGAAATGGTGGAGAAGTTATCACAGATGGAAGATCCTGATTGTTTGTTTCGGGGTTTAACTGAGTTCCGGGAACATTTGGGGGGAGAGTTAACTTTGATGCTGTTACAAAGGATTGGGAAAGGAGTTGAGGTTCATGAGGTGGATTTGTTTCTGTATAGGCAGGCAATATCGCTGTTGAGGGAGTTTTAGGGTTAAGTTTTAAACGCAGAGGAACGCTGAGGTTTGAGGGGAGGTTGTGGGAGGATCTACTACTTTTGAGGGAGGCAGAGATTTTTAAATGGGGTTGTTAGGAAATGTATTAGAAAGACAGGATGAAAAGCGAATAAATTGACATCTAATCGAAAAATTGTTCAATGTCTATCTGCTTGATATCTAGTATTCTTAAATAAGAAGCAAAAAAGTTTTTCATTACATCTTTTAAAAGAATACGCAGATTTAGATAGTTTGAATTAAATTGACATCGGATTATCTGGATTTGTTTTTAATTTGAAGATAGTTATCAATAATGATTAGCTTTTGACTAATAACTCTTCCAGAAAATTTTCCTATGATTTTTGATTCCCGTTCCTACAAAACCCTTGGCGGTGTACTTGTTTCTCGCTCCATCACAGAAGTGAAGATGGACATTGCTCTCGAAGACATTCTATTCCACTTAAATTCTCAGCGTGGAGGTTTGTTAAGGAGCAGCTACGAATATCCAGGTAGATACAAAAGATGGGCGATCGGATTTGTCAATCCACCATTGGAATTGACTACACAGGGAAATGCTTTTACTTTGATAGCGTTAAATGAACGCGGCCGGGTACTTTTACCATTACTCTTAGAGCGCTTATCTAATTCAATACAACTTGAGAAAGTTACCCTAAATAATAACAATGTTGTAGGCTTTGTTAAAACTATAAAAAAACTATTTGCTGAAGAAGAACGCAGTAAACAACCTTCAGCTTTTACAGTTGTCCGCGAAATTCTATACACTTTTTCGAGTCAAGAAGACGAGCATTTAGGATTGTATGGTGCATTTGGTTATGATTTAGTTTTGCAGTTTGAACCAATTACCCAACGTCTAGAACGTCCTCCAGATCAACGGGATTTAGTTCTTTATCTGCCTGATGATTTGATAGTTGTTGACTACTATCAGCAACGCGCATTTCGATTACAATATGAATTTGAAACAGCGCATGGTAGCACTAATGATCTTCCTCGAACAGGTGAATCTGTAGACTATCGCGGAAAACATCTTCTCCCAAATCAAACTGCTGATCATAAAGTAGGCGAGTATGCCAAAAAAGTTGAGGGTGCGCTCGATTATTTCCGCCGAGGCGATTTATTTGAAGTAGTTCCTAGTCAAAACTTTTTCGAGGGTTATGAAGATGAACCCAGCAAACTATTTAACACCTTAAAAGAAATAAATCCTAGCCCTTATGGGTTTATTTTTAATCTAGGTGGAGAATATCTAATTGGCGCATCTCCAGAAATGTTTGTGCGGGTTGAAGGTAGAAGGGTTGAAACCTGTCCCATTAGTGGCACTATTAGCCGGGGACAAGATGCTCTCGACGATGCCGTGCAAATTCGTCAGTTACTCAACTCTCACAAAGATGAAGCTGAGTTAACCATGTGTACTGATGTCGATCGCAATGACAAATCCCGAATCTGCGAACCTGGTTCAGTACAAGTGATTGGTCGTCGTCAAATAGAATTATACAGCCACCTGATACATACAGTAGATCATGTAGAGGGGACACTGCGATCGCAATTTGATGCCTTAGATGCCTTTCTTTCGCATACATGGGCGGTTACAGTCACCGGCGCACCCAAAAAAGCCGCAATAGATTTTATTGAACAGCATGAACGTAGCGCCCGACGTTGGTATGGTGGAGCAGTTGGCTATTTAAATTTCAATGGGAATTTAAATACTGGATTAATTCTGCGGACAATCCGGTTAAAAGACTGCATCGCCGAAGTACGAGTTGGTGCTACAGTCCTTTATGACTCCATACCCGAAGCAGAAGAACAAGAAACAATTACCAAAGCTGCTGCTTTATTTGAAACGATTCGGCGTGTAAAGCAAACCAGTCAGAAAATTGGTGAATCCAGTTCCATAAAATTAACTAAAATCCTTCCAAACGGGGCAGATGGCAAACGCATCTTACTAATAGACTATGAAGATTCATTTGTTCATACCCTAGCCAATTACATTCGCCAAACTGGTGCAAGCGTTACGACACTCCGTCATGGTTTCTCAGAATCGCTATTCGATACAGAACGCCCTGACTTAGTTGTTTTATCTCCTGGCCCTGGTAGACCAAGTGATTTTCGGGTTCCTCAGACAGTCGGTGCCCTTCTTGATCGCAAAATTCCTATTTTCGGAGTTTGTCTAGGGCTGCAAGGCATCGTTGAAGCATTTGATGGACAATTGGGAGTCCTCAACTATCCCCAACATGGTAAATCCTCAAGGATTTTCGTCACCGATCCTAATTCCATAACCTTCAAAAATTTACCACAATCTTTTCCAGTGGGTAGATATCACTCATTGTTTGCCCTACCGCAACATTTGCCAAAAGAACTCAAAGTAACCGCGATTTCTGATGACGACGTAATTATGGGCATTGAACATCAGACACTTCCCATCGCCGCCGTTCAGTTTCATCCAGAATCAATCATGACTCTAGCGGGAGAAGTCGGTCTGGAAATCATAAAAAATGTGGTGCGTGCATATACGCAATCATTAGTTAAGAGTTAGGAGTTAGGAGTTAGGAGTTAGGAGTTAGGAGTTAGGAGTTAGGAGTTAGGAGTTAGGAGTTAGGAGTTAGAAGTTGAGAATATGGAATTTGGAGAACTGAAATTCTTAACTCAAAAACTCTCATAATTAATCAGGACTTATGCAAAATACTTCTCAAACTCTTATTTCTCCGTGTTCTCTGTGCCTTTGTGCTTCGATTTTCCGTTACCTGTTCCTAAATCCTATTAATAACTCATAACTCATAACTCATAACTCATAACTCCTAACTCCTAACTCCTAACTATTAACCTCCCCACTCCCCTAAAAGATTATGACTAATCAAGTTGCCACTTCCCGCCATATTCTCGAAGAAATTGTGTTGCATAAAAGGCAAGAAGTTGCACAAATGCAGCAAGAACTGCCTTTAACCTCCTTGCGACAACAGTTAAATACAGCCCCGACTGTGCGAAATTTCTTGACTGCTTTGCAAGAAAACCGCAACCAACCTAGCTTAATTGCCGAGGTAAAAAAGGCATCACCTAGCCGTGGCATTATCCGCGCAGATTTTGATGCAGTAGCTGTTGCTCAAGCTTATGAACGAGGTGGTGCAGCTTGTTTATCAGTCTTAACTGATCATAAGTTTTTTCAAGGCAGTTTTGATAATCTGCGAAGGGTGCGATCGCAAGTTGCATTACCCCTACTGTGCAAAGAGTTTATCATTGACCGCTATCAAATTTATTTAGCACGAAGAGCAGGTGCAGATGCAGTCTTGTTGATTGCTGCCATTTTATCAGATCAAGAACTTCAGGCTTTTTTGCAACTAATTCATGATTTAGGCATGAATGCACTGGTAGAAGTTCATACCCTGGCTGAACTGGATCGAGTGCTAAAGCTTGATAACCTAAGTTTAGTAGGAATCAACAATCGCAATCTAGAAGATTTTACCCTTGATATAGGCACAACACAGCAACTTTTAGCACAGCGTCAACAACAATTACAAAGTTTGGATATCACCGTCGTCAGCGAGTCTGGACTGTATACATCTGCTGATTTATCTCTTGTAGCTGTTGCTGGTGCGCGTGCGGTTTTAATTGGAGAGTCTTTAGTTAAACAAAGCGATGTAGAACAAGCTGTGCGTAGTTTGCTAAGACTTGATTCTCCCTAACCCTCCTTCAAAATTGAAGCAAGCCTTTCTAAGGCGGTTGGGTCGATTTTGAAAAAATAAGTTTCTTGCGGAATCTGGGTAAAGGGGACACTTAAAGGGCAAAATTCCCTTTTCCCTTCCCCCTTAACCCTTTCTTTATTCCCTAACGGAGATAAAAGCCTCATTAACGGAGATAAAAGCCTCATTAACGGAGCTAAAAGCCTCATTAACGGAGCTAAAAGCCTCATTAATGGAGATAAAAGCCTCATTAACGGAGCTAAAAGCCTCATTAATGGAGATAAAAGACTCATTAATGGAGCTAAAAGTCTCATTAATGGAGATAAAAGACTCATTAATGGAGATAAAAGACTCATTCACGAGTATCAAAGACTCGACGACAAAAAATCTAGCGTGGGCATCGCTAATTGCTAAGTGTAAGGGACTTCCAAGTAAAAAAATATTCCATTGCTATTGTTGACAGTCAACAGCCAACAGTCAACAGTCAACAGTCAACAGTCAACAGTCAACGACTTGAATGTGGAATAATTTATTTTTTGGAGTTCCCTAAATTATCCCAAAACTATTAACCAATCATTAACTAATTTTCAGCATGACTTCTATCTCAGCTTCCTTTCAAACTTTACGCGATCGCCAACAGTGTGCTTTAATCCCCTTTATCACAGCAGGCGATCCTAACTTAGAAACCACTGCCAAGGCAATACGTATCTTAGATCGCAACGGTGCAGACTTCATCGAGTTGGGTGTTCCCTACTCCGATCCTCTAGCAGATGGGCCTGTTATTCAAGCAGCAGCAACCCGCGCTTTGCAAAAAGGCACGAAATTAGAGCAAGTGCTAGAAATGTTACAGGTGGTGATTCCTAACCTAAAAGCGCCGATAATTCTATTTACTTACTACAATCCCATTTTACACCGAGGTATTAAACCATTTTTAGGAAAAATTGCTGCTGTTGGCGTGCGAGGCTTGGTAGTGCCAGACTTACCCTTAGAAGAAGCAGAAGAATTAATCCAAACTGCTGCATCTTTCGGAATTGAAGTAATTTTACTCGTAGCTCCTACCAGTTCTCTTGATAGAATTGAAGCGATCGCTCATCAATCTCAGGGTTTTATCTACCTGGTGAGTGTTACAGGCGTTACAGGTATCCGCGCTCAAATCCAAGACCGGGTAAAGTATTTATTAAAAGATTTGCGAAGCGTCACCGATAAACCCATCGGCGTTGGTTTTGGCATCTCAGAAGCAAAACAGGCCCATCAAGTAATGGAATGGGGAGCAGACGCAGTGATTGTTGGTAGTGCCTTTGTGAAACGTTTAGCTGAAAATAGCCCAGCAGAAGGATTGCAAGCTGTAGAAGAATTTTGTCAAGAACTGAAAGCAGCAATTACCTCAGCATCCCTGCAACAAGCTGGTTCGGCAAAGTAAAAAAGCTCTTTCTTCTCTCTGCGTCCTTGGCGTCTTGGCGGTTCGATAAAGAGTAACGAACCGCCAAGACGCCAAGGACGCCAAAAAGAAAATACAAAGGAAATCTTGGCTGTAATATCAGTTCTCAAAAATATATTTGAACGTAAAAGGATTTTAACCAGTGGTAAGCATACAAGACATTAAGACTGCAACTGTCCAACCAGATTCTTTAGGCAGATTTGGAAAATTCGGCGGTAAGTACGTCCCCGAAACCTTAATGCCTGCATTAACTGAATTGGAAGCGGCATTTCATCAATATTGCAACGAGCCGAGTTTCCAAGCAGAACTGCAAAATCTACTGCGCGATTATGTAGGACGACCCAGCCCATTATATTTTGCTGAACGCTTGACAACAAACTACGCTCGACCAGATGGCACAGGGCCGCAAATTTATTTAAAGCGCGAAGATTTAAATCATACAGGCGCTCACAAAATTAATAATGCTTTGGCTCAGGTATTGCTAGCTAAACGCATGGGTAAGCAACGGGTGATTGCAGAGACGGGTGCAGGACAACACGGTGTAGCTACTGCAACTGTATGTGCTAGGTTTGGTTTGAAATGTGTAATTTACATGGGCGTCCACGATATGGAACGCCAAGCCCTGAACGTCTTCCGCATGAAGTTAATGGGTGCAGAAGTTCGCCCAGTGGAGGCAGGTACGGGAACTCTCAAGGATGCAACTTCCGAAGCAATTCGAGATTGGGTGACGAATGTAGAAACAACCCATTACATCCTGGGTTCTGTTGCTGGCCCTCATCCCTACCCAATGATTGTCCGTGACTTCCACGCGATAATTGGTGTAGAAACTCGCACTCAAGCTCAGGATAAATGGGGAGGATTACCAGATATTCTACTGGCTTGCGTGGGTGGAGGTTCCAATGCGATCGGCTTATTCAATGAGTTTATGCATGAACCTTCGGTGCGCCTAATCGGAGTCGAAGCGGCGGGTGAAGGTGTAAATACAGAAAAACATGCTGCTACCTTGACAAAAGGAAAAATAGGTGTGTTGCACGGTGCAATGAGCTATTTGCTGCAAGATGATGATGGTCAAGTCATCGAAGCCCATTCAATTAGTGCCGGATTAGATTATCCCGGCGTTGGGCCTGAGCATAGTTATTTAAAGGATCTTGGTCGCGCTGAATATTACAGTGTTACCGATAAACAGGCTCTAGATGCATTTCAAAGGCTTTCGCAATTGGAAGGGATTATTCCAGCCTTAGAAACTGCTCATGCGATCGCATATCTCGAAACCCTTTGTCCTCAATTAGAAGGCAACCCCCGCATCGTCATCAATTGTTCCGGCAGAGGTGACAAGGACGTGCAAACCGTCGCCAAAGTCTTGATTCCTTAATTTTCTTGTCATTTGTCCTTTGTCATTTGTCCTTCGTGAATGACTAATGACCAATGACTAATGACCAATGACTAATGACCAATGACTAATGATCAATGACTAACGACAAGTATGATAGCTGTAACTAAAACTCCACTAGACAACATCCCCGTCACTTCTGAGTTATACAACTGGCCAGGTTTATTGCAACAGTTGTTTGCTCGGCAGTCTTTAACAGTTTCCCAAGCTGCGGATTTGATGCAAGGTTGGCTCACAGATGCCATTCCCGATGTCCTATCAGGAGCGATTTTAGCCGCAATCCAAGCTAAAGGCGTATCCGCCCAAGAATTAGTAGGCATGGCCAGTGTCTTACAATCTCAATCCCCACCCCTTATACAGACGCGATTAATCGCGTCTCCCCTAATTGACACCTGCGGAACTGGTGGAGATGGCGCTTCAACCTTTAATATTTCCACTGCTGTTGCCTTTGTCGCTGCCGCCGCCGGGGTAAAAGTTGCCAAACATGGCAATCGTTCGGCATCTAGCAAGACTGGTTCGGCTGATGTGTTGGAAGCTTTGGGTATAAATCTCAACGCCATTCCAGAAAAAGTGCAAGCCGCAGTGGGTGAAGTCGGAATCACCTTTTTGTTTGCTCCCGGCTGGCATCCTGCACTTAAAGCGATCGCTACTTTGCGAAAAACGTTGAAGGTGCGGACTGTCTTTAACTTGCTCGGCCCTCTAGTAAATCCTATGCGACCGACAGGGCAAATTATTGGTGTAAATGACCCGCTTTTACTAGAGGAGATTGTTCAAGCTTTATCCCAATTAGGATGTCAGCAAGCGATCGCCCTCCACGGACGCGAACGTTTAGATGAAGCTGGTTTAGCAGATGTCACTGACTTAGCTGTACTCCAAGATAAAAAAGTCCGTTCTCTAACGCTGAATCCTCAAGAACTTGGTTTGAGTTTTGCACCCACTGCGGCGTTGTGCGGTGGAGATGTCGAAGAAAATGCCGAAATCTTGAAAGCAGTTTTGCAAGGTAAAGGCACGCAAGCGCAGCAAGATGTAGTCGCTTTAAATACAGCTTTAGCACTCCAAGTTGGTGAAGCCATTCACGGGGAAACGGATATTTTAGGCGGTTGTGTTAAAGGTATTGCCCTTGCTAAAGATATCCTGCAAAGCGGCGCGGCTTGGACAAAACTTGAAGAACTTGCTGAATTTTTGCGCTAATTGCCAAGGTAATTTTGAGGGTTCGTAGTAAGCACTTTAGTGCTTAGAAAATAAGGACTAAAGTCCTTACTACGAACTTACTTACCCTACTTTTATTACACCCAAAAACTAACTATACACAAGGAAAAACAGATGATTATCATACTTAAGAGCGGTACACCTGGTGAAGAAATTACTCGCATCAGCCAAGAAGTGAGTGAGACTTGGGGAGTCACGGTAGAAAAAAGCGTTGGCACTCATAAAGCTGTTTTAGGGCTAATTGGTGATACGACTAGCATCGATAAATTACAGGTTCAAGAGTTTAGCCCTTGGATTGAGCAAGTATTACGAGTGCAACAACCTTTCAAGCGGGTAAGTCGAGAATTCCGACATGGAGAAGCCAGCGAGGTTGTTGTACCTACACCTAACGGTGATATCTATTTCGGCGAACTTCACCCGATCGTAGTAGTAGCAGGGCCTTGTTCCGTTGAAAATGAAGCGATGATTGTCGAAACCGCAAAGCGGGTGAAGGCAGCAGGAGCGCAATTTCTGCGTGGTGGAGCTTACAAACCCCGCACTTCACCTTATGCCTTTCAAGGTTATGGTGAAAGCGCTTTAGATTTGTTAGCAGCAGCGCGGGAAGCTACTGGTTTGGGTATCGTCACAGAACTCATGGATGCTGCCGATTTATCCGCAGTGGCGAGAGTCGCTGACATAATCCAAATTGGGGCGCGAAATATGCACAACTTTTCGCTGTTGAAAAAGGTAGGCGCTCAAGATAAACCCGTGTTACTGAAGCGGGGGATGTCTGCCACAATTGACGAGTGGCTGATGGCGGCAGAATATATTTTGGCATCAGGAAATCCCAATGTGATTTTGTGTGAGCGCGGAATCAGAACCTTTGATGGCAAATATGCCCGGAATACTTTAGATTTATCGGTGCTTCCGGTGTTGCGATCGCTCACCCATTTACCGATTATGATTGATCCTAGTCATGGTACTGGTCGGTCTGAATATGTGCCATCGATGGCTATGGCTGCGATCGCCGCTGGTACAGATGCCTTAATGATTGAAGTTCACCCCAATCCAGCAAAAGCTTTATCCGATGGCCCCCAATCTCTCACCCCTGATAAATTTGACCGCTTAGTTCAAGAAATGTCAATTCTGGGCAAAGTAGTCGATCGCTGGCCTACACCTGCATTTGATCGGGTTGGTGAAAACCGCATTCTCTTCACACCCGAACTATCAAAGTAGATAAGTAACTAAGCACGAATTGCCCTCATCCCCTAACCCCTTCTCCCAAGTTGGGAGAAGGGGAACTAGAGAATTTGCTCCCCTCTCCCAAAATTGGGAGAGGGGTTGGGGGTGAGGGTAAAACCTGGAAAGCTTACCAATGCTAGCTTATACGTTAAGTTGACACCAATGATTCCCTACTCCCTGCCTATCGCGCTTGCGCTGCGCTTCGCGCACCACGCAAATAAGTTCAGAAATCAAATATGATTCCTATATAACCCTGTAGGTGTGCAGAGAGAAAGAGGTTTATCTACACTAGGAAGACACCCCCAAGATCGTTCTCCCCTTCGTAGTCTGTCTTAAAGAAATTTAGGTTGTTGCTACTTCCAAAATCTTGAATAATAACTTGAGACAAATTGCCCGCATATATTATCAGATCAGGAGATGAGGTTCCAACATTTGCAACAGATTTAGCCACGAACTTTAACTCTCTATTACCATTTATAACGATAGTTTCTGACGAGTTGTAGTCTGTTATTATGGCATCTCCAGCAGGATCGTTGTAGTAGTTGCCGTCACCGTCGCCAGCCACATATATATCAACTCCTCTGCCTCCTGTTAAAACATCTCTGTCTGTTCCGCTATATGCATATAAGCCTATTAAGATATCATTTCCATTACCACCAATAAGCGTGTCGTTTCCCCCATATCCATAGATAAGGTCGCTAGAATTAGTACCTTGCAAACGATTATTGAACTTTGTACCCGTTATCTTAGTATCGTATTGAAAGACTGCTAGAGGATCATTGGGATCAGAAGCATAAATTCGATAGTCAGCCATTTTACACCTCTTCAATAAAAGGGACTAAGCTAATCGTTATTCAAAATTCTGGCTTGAGTGACATAGGATTAGGGTTTAGCGCACAGTTAGTACAATTTGAAGGCAGATTTAGCTTTATTTGTTTAGGAAGTATAGTGATAAACAAAATGCAGTTGAGCAAAACGCAACATAAATTTACCGCTCGGTTTCAGGAAACTTTCGCTGGTCTACACCTGCATTTGATAGCGTTGGTGAAAGCCACATTCTTTTCACACCAGAACTATCAAAGAAGATAGACGTAATCTGAGACGATTTTTTGCAAACGGCTAAACCCGATCAACAGATTTTGATCGGGTTTTCGTAAACTACCCGCGCTTTAATTAATAATACTCAGCCTGGAAACCGGGCGAATATATGACTAAGCAATTGTGCTGGCTAAATTACTTCATCTAAATCTCTTCAGAAATTTAGAAATGTGATTAATAGCCCTCGATAGTATAACCAGCAGATTGAACTATCTGTTTAATTGTCTCTTCAGAAGCCGCACCTTCTACAACTACGGTTTTTGCCTTAACGTCTACATCTACTTTGGCATCAGCTACCATAGTTTGAATAGATTTAGTTATTTTATTGGCACACTCATCACCTTTGATATCTGTAACTTTCAATTTAATTGCCATTACTTACCTCTTTCCTTCAACTGTAATTTCTCTTTAATAAATATATTAACTGTTGAGATAGTCAGCGCACATCCTACTATAGTTTATTACCAAAACCCTGTAAAGACGCGAAATTTCGCGTCTCTACAACCCAGCAAAATTAATGGGACAGACTACTAGTACAACGCGGCGTAAATAAACCTACCATTTCAAACAGGCACAAGCCTTCATATATCAATCTTTTGACTTTTGAATGAGTGACTTTTGACTTCCGCCTTGCGGTACTAGCAATTTCTAAAATGCCCCCCTGCTGCAAGGCTACCTATTTTTTTTGAGTTCGTGCATACTTCTCACAACCTTTGTTACTAAATTTCTGGGTGTAAATCTGACGCTTTCAGTCAATAGCTTATTTCTCATCCCAGGAACGACAACAGTTTTATTTTTCATTAAGGCGCGATAACCAATCTTAGCAACGGTTTCTGTATCCATCATTCTGTTAACGTTAGCAATCTTTGAATCTTCCATTGCAGCAGTTTGTTGAAATTCCGATGCTGTTGGCCCTGGACAAAGAACAGTCACGCTGACACCTGTGCCCTCTAATTCATTAGCGATCGCTTCTGAAAATGATAATACATAGGCTTTAGTAGCAAAATAAACTGCCATTAGAGGCCCTGGTTGAAAAGCCGCCGCAGAAGCCACATTTAATATTTTTCCATAGTCTTGCTCGACCATATCTTTGAGAAATAACTTAGTCAAATGAGTCAGACTGACCATATTTACCTGAAGCATTTGCAGTTCAATAGTGAGGTCTGTTTCACTAAATGCTCCATAAGTACCAAAGCCAGCATTATTAACTAGCACATCAATCTTAATAGATGCTTGCTGTAGTTCTGTGAAAATTTCTTCTGGGGATGTTGGGATAGATAAATCCTTAACAAAAATTTTGACAGAAATGCTAAATTTTTCGGGAAATTCATCTATAATTTCAGTAAGTTTTTTTTCATTCTTATCTACTAACACCAGATTATAACTATGACGAGCAAAAATCTGGGTTAATTGATAGCCTATTCCACTCGCCGCTCCTGTAATTAGAGCAGTTTTTTTTTGCCGACTTTCAGATGTTTTATTCATGCTAGAAAAATGGCGAAGGTGAGTTAATTAATTTAAGTTTTATAAATTTAACTACAGCAATATATATATAATGTTTGCTGTAGCTATTTTTATGCAGACAAGAAATGATGCTATCCACCTGAAATGAGTATGCTTCAATCAAGGATATTAGGCGCAAATATAAAAATCTGTATCTATATAAACAAGAGCAAGAATATTTAAGATTGTCATCAATGCCACAGCATAATTCTGTTACTATAACTGATGTGCAAGCAGCACAAGAGCGAATTTTGGGGATTGCCCATCGCACGCCTGTACTGACTTCTAGAATCGTTAACGATCGCACCAATAGCCAAGTATTTTTTAAGTGCGAAAATTTTCAACGCACAGGGGCATTTAAATTTAGAGGTGCATACAACGCCCTAGCCCAACTATCGGCAGCACAAAAACAAACAGGCGTTCTCACCTATTCATCGGGAAATCATGCCCAAGCGATCGCTTTAGCTGGACGATTACTAAATATTCCCACCACCATTGTCATGCCTGATGATGCACCCGTTGTCAAACAAACTGCGACTCGTGGCTATGGTGCAGAGATAATTTTATACAATCGCCAAGAAACAAACCGGGAAGAATTAGCCCAAAATTTAGCAGATAATCGCTCTTTGACACTCATTCCCCCTTACGATCATCCCCATGTAGTCGCCGGACAGGGGACAACTGCTTTAGAACTAATCCAAGAAGTTGGTGAATTGGACAAATTATTAGTTTGTTGTGGCGGTGGCGGATTACTTTCCGGGTGTGCGATCGCAGCCAAGTCACTTTTACCCAATTGTAAAGTAATCGGGGTAGAACCAGCACTTGCTGACGATGCTACCCGCTCTTTTCACACCAAAACCCTGCAAACTGTCAAAAATCCTAATACCATCGCTGATGGTGCGCGAACTCCTAGCCTTGGTAAAATTACTTTCCCCTTAGTGCTGGATTACGTCGATGATATGGTGACGGTATCTGAAGAAGCGATTCTTCGCACCATGTTTTTTTTGTGGGAACGTCTGAAAATTGTCGTTGAACCTACCGGAGTGCTTGCAGCAGCAGCCTTACTCGAAGGTGTGGTGACAGCACCAGAGGCGAGAGTTGGTGTCATCATCAGCGGTGGAAATGTAGATTTGGCGCAAGTTGGTAAATTGTTTGCTGTGGGATTGGATTGAAAAGTTAAATTTTCAATTGACAAAGTGCGACGCACTCGCGATCGCACCTCAACGTATTAATACATTTAACGAGGAAGAATATCATCTAAGCGAAGTTGAATATGGGGAAAAAGCGGTGATTTTATTAATTGATTTAATCGATATTGTTTTTGAGTATAAGTGTCTTCAACTAGTTGACAAACAGTGAAAGTAGGTTGTTTCGGTTTACCAATAAATGCGACTCCACCCAATCCTCGATAATCTACAATCCAATATTCGGGAATGCCTAAAATTGCATACTCTTCTACTTTGCGAGCATAGTCAGTTTCCCAGTTGCTACTAACAACTTCAACCACCAGTTTAATTGAGCGTCCCAGCGTAATTACGGGTTCTGGCTCCCAAAGTGGTTCACGGTCGAGAACGGTTTCATCAAGAACCACAACGTCAGGACGACGAACTGTAGCTGCATCCGCGAAGGGATAAATTAAACAAGTGCGAGGAGTAAACCAGGGGAGTTGTTCTGCAACAAGGTGTATACCAATTTGGGTTGCAACTTTCCCACTCACCGTTTCGTGGGGGCCAGTGGGTTCCATGTCAATTATTTCTCCGTCTGCTAATTCATGGTGGGGTTTATCTTGATATTGGGAGAGAAAATCTTCTTTAGTGAGCGTTTTTTGGGAGATATATGTCATTGAGCTAATCTCCTGAGAGGATGTTGGTAGGCGATGTCTGGTGACAAGAAGCGTAGTTCTCTACGCACTTTTGATAATGGGGCTCATGTGGGCGATCGCCTCCGGTTAGTGTTTGCATAATCGCCCTACAAGCTCTATTCTGTCAGAGCAGCAAGTTTAGCCAGTATTCTTAAGCCTTCTTGTGGGTTGCCAGTTGCAGCCATTGCTTTAAATCTTGTATGGGCATCAAATTCTGCTAGAGCTATGGTAGAAAGTTCTTCAATCAATTTATTGACACTGATGCCTTTGGCTTGAGCAAGTTCTTTCAATCTATTATGCTTATCGTCTGGTAAACGAATAGTTAAAGTTGCCATTTTTGTTTAACTCCTAATAAGTTCTTCAGGTTTGAATATTGATAAGTTAGGAAATAACAATTCAGCATTTTGGAAATCTTTGACATTGTGAGTGGCAATATCAATCGAACTGAGAAATCACAACCTCTTGATCGGGAAAACGCGCTATGATTGTCAGACTTCCGCCAAGAGATTTAATGTATCGAGAGAGCGTGGATATTTGAATATCATCCTGATGCTCAATTTTTGAAAGTGCCGATTGTACCACTCCCATATTCTTTGCGACATCGCTTTGTGTATGTCCAAGGGACTCTCGAAGCTCAGAAAGTGTCAATTTGAGCAATGCAAGGTTTGCTTGCATCTCGCTTTCTGCCTGTTGTTCAGGAGTCATTTTTTTACGAAGTTCTTTAAATGGCTTCGTCTTCATAGGAACCCTTGTGTTTTTAATTCTTCTAAATGTTCGTCATATAACGTATCCGTTTTTGGTACATTCTCCTCATACCAGCGATCGTCTCCTCCTTTGTTTCCTCCAAAAAGAAGAATGGCGACTCTCCTTGGATCAAATGCATAGAGTATTCGGTACGGTTCTCCTCTGTGCTGTACCCTCAATTCTCTCATGTGGGAATGACGTGAGCCGTTTATTTTTGAACTGTAGGGAAAAGGAAGCTCCGGCCCCCGTGCCTCAAGTAGTCGCACTACTGTATCGATCGCAACTTGGGTGCTGTCGTCTAGCTCAACCCACCACATTTCAAACTCGTTTGTGAATTCTACCTCCCACGTCATTATTACTTACACATATTTTCACGAGAATATCACCTTTAACTCATATTATGACTACATCTGTGTAGAACCAAGTAAAGAAAGAATATTCTTAAACTTAGCGATGTCTACGACGGGCTATTCAGCGATCGCACTTTTGGTGATGGGGTTGGTGTAGGCGATGTCTACGACGGGCTATTCGGCGTCGCACTTTTGGTGATGGGTTTGATTTGGGCGATCGCACTCTGAGCAACTGTGTCCAATGAGCGATCGCACTTTTGGTGATGGGATTGATGTGGCAATACGCTTGGGTTGAACTTTAGTGTTACCCAACAAAACACCGAAAATGTTGGGTTTCGTTCCTCAACCCAACCTACGCAGTTTAAGGTTCTTGGCGCTAACCCAAGGGTATTGGTTTATGTGGGCGATCGCACTCTGAGCAACTGTGTCCAATGAGCGATCGCACTTGTGATGATGAGGTTGATGTGGGCGATCGCTCTCTTAGCCATTGTCTCAAAGAAGCGATCGCAAACAATAAAACTTACACCTGTCAGAGATTAGGGAGTGGGAGTTTGGGTATTTTGGATTCCTCTGTCTTTAATTTTTTGACAAACCTGTTCAAACCATCGCTGCCTGGTATATTGCATGACTACTGGTAGCCGAAAGAAACGATCGCCGCTTTTATTTAAACTACATCTGTATATAAAGACAATGTTTTTTCGTGCGTGATCTATTTAATTAATAAAGTGCTATAAGTAACATTCATATTCTTAAAGTTGTGTTGATAATGAACTAGCGATGTCTACGACGGGCTACGCATACGCTTCTTGTCCACGAAAATTTGCCCGAAAAAGCCGGAACATCAGGATTTTTGTCAAGAATATTTACACATGTTAATATTGTCTTTCTGGTTTAAGTACAGATATTCAGTATGGTTCCCATAAAGACTTTTTCCGAAGATTCAGAGCAAGTCACTCGGTTGTTTTCTCATCTCGAATTTGATGGAAAAAAGCTGAATCATCAACCGGGTAGTGTATTGGGAAGTACTGCATTGATTGCGGGAACCACCGTTGGGGCTGGAATTCTCGCTCTACCAGCCGTTACCCTACCGTCTGGGATTGTGCCCTCCACATCTGGGTTGATTGCTGTTTGGCTCTACGCTTTAGTTTCAGGGTTACTGGTTGCAGAAGTAACTTTAAACATAATGCGAACAGAAGGGCATCCGAGTATAGGTTTTTTGGCAGTTGTTGAGAAAATCCTTGGTAAGGTGGGAGGGCGACTTGCAGGCGGCGCATATTTATTCATGCACTATGCTCTCTTGGTAGCATACATCGCCCAAGGTGGAGAGATTTTAGGATCTGCCGCAGCAAAAGTCTGGGCTTTGCAGATATTGCCTACGTGGGTGGGTACAACGACTTTCACGCTGTTATTTGGTGGCATTATGTATCTTGGGCGAGAAAAGTTTATTGAGAAATTAAACAGCGCCTTTGTCGGAATTGTCATCGTTTCCTTTTTGGGACTATTGTTGTTAGCAGGAGGACACATTCAGAGTACGCAATTGTTATTTCAGAACTGGAGTGCCCTTGGTAGTGCCATTTCAGTGATGTCTGTGGCGCTATTTTTCCAAAACGTTGTGCCGTTGGTTGTGACGCAACTCGAAGGAGATGCCCGCAAAATTCGTCAGTCTATCTTTATTGGTTCTGTGATTCCTCTAATTATGTTCTTGGCGTGGAATGCCGTAATTTTAGGAAGCATAAGTCCCGATATGCTACATGGCACATCTAATGGTAGAACTGTTTTTGACCCACTGCAAATTCTCCGAGCAGGTGGCGCTGGGGAATGGTTAGCAGTGTTAGTATCCATTTTTTCAGAGTTTGCGATCGCTACATCATTCATTGGATTTGTGTACGGATTGCTGGATTTGCTCAAAGATATTTTCCTAATTGCACAGGGCAAACTTTCTAGTCGCCTACCCCTCTATTCGCTAGTTCTTTTCCCTCCAATGACTCTCGGAACACTCAATCCCAGCATCTTTTTTACTGCCCTAGATTACACTGGAACATTTAGTATTTCAGTTCTAGGTGGAATTATTCCAGCGTTAATGAGTTGGAAGCAACGTCAAGAACAAGAAAATTCAGATAGCATAAATCAACCACTCGTTCCTGGTGGAAAGGTGACACTCATTGTCATGGTTGGGATAGCATTAGCCATGATAGGCAGAGAAATTCTGTCAATTTACACAAACTAAAACCATCAATGAAAATTGTGATGTAACATTAAAAATATATTTTTGTAGTATGTTTTATGCCAACCACAATCTTAGAGGATGTTTGAAAAGTCATCTAAGGTATGTTTGACTACTCTGGCTATCGAGAAGTTGAACGAGATAATGAGGGTTATGGGAATTGCGATCGCTTCTCGGAGTTGCATTTAAGGCTCAAACTGACACTTTTCAAACATCCTCTTATGAGTGATTCTCGCCTCGTCAAAATCAGCAAATATCTCAGCAAATATTTGCGACATACACCGGATGCAATTGGAATAAAACTTGCTCCCAGTGGTTGGGTTGTTGTTGATGAACTACTTACTGCTTGTGCTAAAAACAAGTTTCCGATTACCCGTCACAATAATTCGTAATTGTTAATTCGTAATTCGTAATTATTACCCAATACAGTTCAGTTAAGCCCAAAAACCTTGGTAAAGACGCGAAATTTCGCGTCTCTACAGGTCTAAAATTAGTACCAAAAATCCTTAACTGAACCGTATTGAATTATTACCCCATGCATTTTAGGCTGGGGCTTGTAGTAAATATGCTACGCATTTTTTTCTTTTTCATAATTAAAATTAGGTGGCTCTGTACCCAGAATGAATTAATTAATAATTAATTTAGTAATTTTTAATTACGAATTACGAATTACGAATTACGAATTATTCGGTCACGCCATCATGTCCATTTATCGAAGGATATTGTAACAGCACAAACTGTTGGTGCAAGATATGGAAAAGCAGTAGTTTTTGCTGTATATGCTGCGGCAATGCATCAAGCTGGTTACATCTTTTATTGTTCTGCTAATGGTGTTTGGTTAGTGGATCATGTGCCACCAGAGTATCTACAAAAAATTTGAATAGAAAATTGGCTCTAATTTCTCCAAAACACCGTAGAGGCAATTCATGAATTGCCCCTACTCCAATCACAGGCAAATTGCCTCGCTGTTAGCTTTGCCCAAACCTTTACTAGCAGCAGTCAGCCCCTTCCCTACGGGACGCTGCGCGAACGGGGAAGTCAAAAGTCACGCATTCAAAAGTCAAAAGTTTTGAACCCCATAAATAAATTTATTTGCTCTGTAGTAAGGATGTAATATTTCTTGCGCTATGCCACTCGTTATACATTTTTTTTCTTCTCCATAAATAAATTTAGTTGCTCTGTACCTTTTTATTTTTGGTCACTAAAGCGACTTTGCCACGGAGTTGCAAATCCATAATCTTGATTCTTCTTATTTACAGTTAAGGATAATTGTAGGTTGGGTTGAACTTTAGTGTTACCCAACAAATGCCCGAAAATGTTGGATTTCGTTCCTCAACCCAACCTACGCAAATTTTTTTTCTGGCTTAACCCAAGCGTATTGATCCATAATCTTGATTCTTCTTATTTACAGTAACTTGAAGCCAAGATGATTGAGAACTTCCCGCAAGCGATCGCGTCCTCTCAGTGATTCTACGGTTGCAATCCTTTGGGCTGAGTGTTCTGACCAATCGCCAGGGACATTCATCTTTTGTTCAGTATAGAATTCTTTGATGATCTCGTTGTAATGAGCGATCGCTTCTTCTTGATCTGCCAATTTATAAGTTTCGCGGTGCAGCACAGCTGATTGTGGCAATCGTGGCTTAATCGCTGCTTCTACCTCTGGATTTGGATAGCCTACACACAGCCCAAATACAGCATACACAGAGGAAGGCAAATTCAATATCTCTGCTACCTCTTGCGGGTGGTTGCGAATTCCACCGATATATACTGTTCCTAAACCGAGTGACTCGGCTGCTACTGTTGCGTTTTGCGCCGCCAAAGTTGCATCAATTGTTGCCATCACAAACATTTCCAAGTATTCCAGCGCATCATGAGATATGCCACGACTCTCAGCAACGTAATTTAGACGCGCCAAGTCTGCTAACCAAACCAAAAATAAAGGAACCTGCTTAATATGTGCTTGGTTCCCCGCTAACTTAGATAACTCCGCTTTGCGCTGTTCGTCTTCCACTGCTACCACACTCCAGGTTTGCAAATTAGAGGAAGTAGATGCAGATTGGGCGGCTGCAATTAGTAACTCCAGAGTTCCCGGTGGTAGAGGATCGGATAAATAAGACCGAATTGAACGGTGAGATAGTAGTGCTGTTAGCGAATCATTCCATTTAATTTCGGGATTAAAGGGAATTTCACCGTAGCGCGATCGCAATAGTTCTGTAGGATTAGTCATAATCAATTTCAAGATTCACACTTCAAAAATTTTCAGTTGTTTTATTATTAACACCAATTCCATTTGTCAGGTCATACATCTGTCATTGGTGTCAACTTAAGCTAAAAATGGCAAAACTTTCGGCTTGACTCACCCGCCTGGAACTTTACTTCAAGTCTACTTCAGTAGACTTTTGCTAAAAGCCAAGGAACTTCAGTTCCTTGCGGGACATGACTTTTACGTTCAGTTAACACCAATTTACATCTATACGCCCTACAGCAAATTCATTGCACTAGTTTAAGTTTTTGGTGAAAATGCAGCGTATTGTTCTTTTGTCAATACTGCATCCCTCACACTTACCTTTTTGGGAATTAACTTTAATTTATAATATGTATCCGCAACACCTTGTTGTAGATTTATTAGATTGTCGTCAATTGGTACAAGACCAAAAGTCCGCCTGTTAGTTGCTTTTCTCATCGTTTCTAGGTCAATTCCTAACACAGGTGCTAGAGTTTTTGCTACTTCTTCTCGATTCTGTTTAGACCATTCTTCTAGATTTTGAATTTCCTCTAGTATTGCCTTCACAGTTTGGGGATTTTCAGTGACAAACTTGCGAGTTGCTAAATAATATCCTCCCTGCTTATTAATTCCTGTCCCATCAATCAAAACTCTGGCTTTAGTTGCCTCTTGAGCCGCAGCATAGAACGGGTCCCAAATTACCCAGGCATCTACACTACCTTTAACAAATGCAGCACGGGCATCAGCCGGTGCTAAATATTTAGGTTCAATGTCAGTATATTTTAATCCAGCTTTTTCTAAAGCTTGGACTAACAATAAGTGGGCGCTAGACCCTTTTTGAAAAGCAACTTTTTTGCCTTTCAAGTCAGTAAGTTTTTGAATTGAAGAATTCTGGGGAATAAGAATTGCTGAACCAGCAGGACTAGAAGCAATACCAGCCACGTAAGTTAATGATGCTCCTGCGGCTTGGGCAAAAATTGGCGGTGATTCTCCTACGTGTCCGAAGTCAATACTACCCACATTCATGGCTTCTAGCAATTGTGGCCCCGCAGCAAATTCAATCCATTGTACAGATATATCATTTGGTGACAGACGCTTTTCTAAGACACCTTTGGTTCTCAGCAAAATATTCGATTTTTGATAGCCAAATCTGACTACTGTTGCTTTATTGGAAGCAGAATTACTAACAGATGTAGCACTGGGGTTAGAAGAATTAACAATCGATGTCGATGAACAGGCAGCAAATAGCAAGCTCAGACAAAGACCTGTAACAAAAGCCCCCATTATTGGCAAAACAGAAGAAAAGAATAATTTATGTTGATTGTTAAAGAGGATATTCCTGAACTTGACGGGCGATATCCCCTTGGCAATGAAACGGCGAAAGATTAGGTTAATCATCAAAATGATTTCTCTGAGCTATATAAATACTATAAATCTATAGTGTTACCGGAGTATATAAATAAATTTAGGAAAATTTGACATAAAAAATAGAGATAAGTGGCGAAAATTGTTACTTCTTTGCCTATTATCCAAGTGTCAAGTCGCTTCTCGAAATTAAAAATTATTACTGATGAGCTAACGCAACTCTACCAGACGCACTCCCGTTCGCTATCAGTGTGGGCTGCCCAAGCCAAAACTGATTGTATATCTGACTTTTCACAGTATGTGGAAAACCTCACTTCTATTTCTCTCTTCCTTTGAGGAGAGAGACTTTGAATTTTCCCCTTTAGAGCGACGAGTTGGGGGTTAGGGGGTTAGGTCAATCGTTGGCTTTTCCACATAACCTGAATTGTCAGATTGTAGACCACTGAAATCTTTGATTCATTGTTAGCTCTGTACCCAAAATTAATTAATTAAAAATTAAAAATTAAAAAAAGCTCAAAAAATACAGCACTAATTTAGTAAATCAGGTTCTTCGCGCACAATTCTGTCGTAAAGGGGCTGGAAGCCGAACCACCCACTTGTATGTGACCCCACTTGAGTTTGTGTTAAACGGGCTGTTTCGTGTTTGATAGTAGTAGGTCTACCCGCAGCTTCTGCTAATAGTTGGGCTTGGCACGATCGCTCTAAGCTAATGTACCAAAAGGCAGCTTCATCTACTGTATGTCCCACAGTTAAAATGCTGTGATTACGCAGGATTATAGCTTTGTTTGACCCCAAGGCTTGCGCCAGTCGCTGACCTTCAGAAGTTTCTAAAACCACACCTGTGAAATCGTCAAATAGCGCATGGTCTTCGTAAAAAGCACAAGAATCTTGAGTCAAAGGGTCAAGAAGCCGCCCCAAACTAGACCAGGCTTTACCATAAAGTGAATGGGCGTGAGCCGCCGCAATCACATCAGGTCGAGCTTCATGAATCTGAGAATGGATGGCGAAAGCAGCTCGATTTACTTCAGCATCGCCTTTAACCACCTCACCTTCTCTGTTAACTAACACCAGGTCAGAAACTCGGATATGACCGAAGTATGTTCCAAACGGATTCACCCAAAAATGGTCTGTAAATTCTGGGTCACGAGCCGTAATATGGCCTGCGATTCCCTCACTGAAACCGAACTTACCAAACAGGCGAAAGGCAGCAGCTAGGCGTTGTTTGCGGTGCAGACGTTCGTCTTCAACTCGCTCGAATACGGGGGGTTGTGGTCTAGGGTAGGGCATGTTCTTTTTCCTCTTCCTCTTTACAAGGAGCGTTAGAATATCCAGAGCGAAATGATTTGACACTGTGAGATTCTGGGATGAACTGGTGACGCAAGATGCAACCAGTATCATTACCCAGAATATGGATAGATACAGATGCGCTCTGGGATGTAGTTTTGACAGCGTGGATATCACCATCTGGGGGTAACAGGCGGTAGATATCCCCTGTTTGAAGCGATCGCACTTCAGTTATTTGTAATTGTGCGTGTCCTTGGGCATCGCCGTTATCTACACGGCGATAGACTGTTTCTTCTTGATTGCCTTTGTATAAACCAATCAATCCCCAGGCTAAATGGTCGTGGACGGGAGTCGTGGAATCTGGGGGAATCACCAAACTAAAGATTGACAGCGAACGGTCTTTGGTGCGAAAAAGTAGCCACTGACCAATACCGCCGCCCATCCTGCTTTCGGGGTTGACTTGGGCAAACTTTTGTGGTAACCATTCCTGTTGGGCAAGCAGTTCTTGAAAATAGGGTTCTAGTCTAGCGAGAGTTTGTGTGCGATCGTCAACAGTGTTAGCGCTAATTTCACGCACTGTTGCCACAAAGGATCGTAGTTCCTGGCTCAGGGTAAACCATTGGTCTTCTGGCAATGGTTCCAAGATGGTGTGGTTTGTCATCTATATTCCTCGTTTGGGAGGCGGCTAAGATTAACTAATTACTCGTAGTCACGAATTACGAATTACGAATTACGAATTACGAATTATTTTAATGCCAGGGTGAATTTTGAAACCAAGTTGCTCAAGTTTTAGATGAGAAAGGGACTCCTTCAGAATTATAGTAAAGGGATATCGCTGAAATACGGTAGCTTTACCTTGTGACAATAGCAGCCTAGCACGGCTGATACGTACTGGATATAACGGTTGTTGGTTGGCATCGAGAATGAATACTTTAGTCATGCATTCTATTCCTTACGAATAAAGTTATTAAGGGACTATCAAAAAATCAATCATCCAATCTGGCTCTAAGGGATTTCCAACAAATAAATTATTCAATCTTGTGGGGTGGGTAAGACGCTCACCCTACAAGAAGTAGTGGAGTATTTTTTATTTGTCAGTCTATTAGCTGGGATGTTAGTTTCTGTTACTACGGCAAGTCGGTCGGATAACCGGTTAATTGGCTACAACCAGAAATTATCACATACAAATTAAAAAAGCAAGTCGATTGTCATAGTTCTGGATGGGAGTAACGGGAATATGACACGATCGCGGCGATCGCAAGATTACTTGCATCAAAAGAAGAGACGTTCTTAAGAACTTCCCCGTAGTAAAATTTCCAAACAATCGATATTAGAGATACTGGAAAGCCACTATAGTTCTTTCAAAAAATCAATTATCGCTTGCATCGTCTACCGAACGAACAACCAACGGTGCATTGGTCACTTCGCTATTGGTAAACACAGTACCCGCAGGTGTTGTAAGCTGTTACGCAAATAAGATTGCACATCAACTGGTGAGGTTTTCCAAAGTCAATTGTCCAAAGTCCAATAGTAAACACTTCTAGACTAATGGCTAATGACTAATGACGGTCTACACGGAGTTTGTGCAATATGTAGGCGCGTTAGCTTATCAGGGGTGAGGGTACTTAAGTAGAGGCATTGAGTAAGACACGCTGAAAATCACAAATCGTATATTTGGATTTTTAGCCTGTCTATGTTATTAAGTATGAATAATAACAAGCTATTGGTACTAATGCTCAGACCTTTCTTTTGCTAAACCTTAAGGGTAATTACATATATAATTTACGATAATATTAAAATTAAGCCATTTAATCTAAATATTTCTACATAAAAACTTCCTTTAGTGTGAAAGGACTTTATTATACTGCCGTGCCCGCTTAATTTTTTGAAGCCATTCAGGCCAATTTCGCAATACACCGATGAAATCAATTCGCAATACCTCGACTTACCTCGGCTTACCTCGGCTTACCTCGGCTTTGCTCGGCACAAGTCGCTCGGCACAAGTCGCTCGGCACAAGTCGCTCGGCACAAGTTCGCAATGGGTAACTCTTGGAGACGCTAAAAGCGAACGCCCCGCTACGAAGAGAGCAATTCGCAATTAAACTAAGCCCGACATTAGGGGTGGGGTTTCAACCTACCTTGCGATACAAGGATTTGCCAGTGCCATCGTTAACGACATTACAGCAATTTTCATGTAAATAGACCACAGTGGTTGAACCAACCGAAGGCATCATCTTCGGTAATATAATTTACAGCGTCAGCCATAGCTTGATCGAGTAATTCCAGTGTGCGGGCTTCACGGGAACGGAGAAATTGCTTCAATTTCGACCAACAAAGTTCTATGGGGGATAAATCAGGAGAATAGGGGGGCAAAAACTTGACTTTTGCACCAACAGACTCGATGGCAATTTTTACACGTTCTGCGTGATGAACCCTCAGATTATCCATAACCACAATCGCCCCTTTCCATAATTGAGGAGCTAAGACCTGAGTTATATATGTGAGAAAAACCTCAGTATTTGTGCTTCCTGGCACAGTCATCGCTGCAACCAGTCCATCGAGGTTCAAAGCACCAATTAAGGAAACGTTTCCACCCTTTGTTCCTGGAATGCTACCAATTGCTCGTTCGCCATCTACTGCTCTAGCAAACAAGCGTGACATTGATAAATTCAATCCGGCTTCATCGACAAATACTAAGTTTCGCACGTCAATTTTATCTAACCAACGGCGATAGTCATGCCGTAATTCCTGTACTCGTGGAGTATCCTGCTCACTTGCATAGAGACTTTTTTTTTACAGCGTAAGTCTAATTTTTCTACTGCACGATGCATTGTCGAAATGCTGATCCTAATTCCTATATCTTTAGCGAAGCGATCGCATAACTCTGAGAGCAACAAATCATTTTTCTCTTCCACCCAAGACTTGATCGTGCTTAGATGTTCATCCTGAATAGTTGGTTTTTGGTATCCCCCACGTTGTTTTGCTTCAATTTGTCCACTTTGACGATAATGGCGCAGTAGGTTTCGCACAAACGACAAGCTAACCTTAAATCTTTCCGCCAACTGGCGTTGAGAGCCTTCCTTAGCTTCCCAAGCTTTAATCACGCGACGACGCAAATCCCCTGAGTAAGATACTGGCATCTAATTAAACAATCACTCCAGATCCAGAGTACAGTAATTTGTGGTTCAATTACCTGAAAACTGCTGTAATATTGTCAAAAGGGTGTAATTGCTTGTAAATGCAGGGTTTTTTCTAATTGCGGATGCTCGAAACGAAGTTCTCTGGCGTGCAGATGTAAGCGACTGGTAACTGCACAGCATCCATAAAGGCGATCGCCTAAAATAGTTACCCCAAGTCCTCGCGCATCAGCCGCATGAACCCTTAATTGATGAGTGCGCCCTGTAAGCGGCGTAAACTCTACGCGGGTATAATCTTGTTCTCTCCCCATTACTTGGAAGTGTGTCAAGCTGGGTTTACCGTGCTGCCAATCGACTTTTTGCTCAGGACGATTTTCAGGATCTCCCCACAATGGCAGGTCAATTTTACCCCGCTCAACTGTCACAGCACCGGAAAGTATCGCTTCATAAACCTTGTGAACCTGGCGCTGCTGAAACTGCTGGCTGAGTTGCCGATGGGTTTGACGATCGCGTGCTAACAACAAAATCCCAGATGTTTCCTGATCTAGGCGATGCACAGATGCAAGCGCCATACCATCCGGTAACAGATGACGTAAGCGACTCAAGACACTATCTTGGCGATCGCTATAACGACCAGGCACCGAAAGTAATCCAGCAGGTTTGTTCACAGCAATCAGCCATTCGTCTTCATAAATAATCGGCATTTCTCCCTTCATTGGGGGGAATTCATTGGACTCAAACACATTAGGTCTAGGTAAATGTGTTAATGTATTTAGTAAGAATGGGGTAGTTTTGTCTAAATCCCTATTAGAGATTGAAATAGGTCTTAAACCAGAGAGCAAAAACCCCATCAATGGCTGACATCGCTCGGCACATGCTCCATAAAATTTTCCCTGGATTTTATTTTGATTTACTGAAGACGCACCCCACCAAAATTCTGCCATTGCCAATGGTTTGAGATTATGAGTTGCCGCATAATGCAGCAACTTTGGGGCACAACAGTCTCCTGTGCCAGTGGGCGAACCTCCTGGCATCAATTGCTGTAATGATAGCGATCGCCCAGAAAAATTAGTCAGGCTGTAGGTAGCTTGCATCTGAGCTTGAAGTTGACGGGATAGCGCTTTACGCTGTTGTTTCAGTTCGCTAATTCGCGCATCCGTTGCTGCAATTAACTCCTGAAGAGGCTGTAATACGGCATTTTGCTGGCGTTTAAGTTGTCGTCGCTCAATTCCCTGCTGACGACTCTCTTCGTCGAGTTGTTCAAGGGCAATCGTGAGTGCTTCGTTTGTAAGTGTATTGCAGATTTGCTGACGTTTTTCTTGTCGTTGATGTTTGCAATGGCGATGGCGATCGCTCATTGCTTGCAACTGTTGTTCAAATTCATCAGACAGAGTTTGGTACTGCTGGCGTTCGGTTAGTTGCTTTAAGGTAATAATTTCTTGCTTAATCGCGTCCAACTGTGCCAAAGTGCGGGCTTCTTCCAAAGCAACTTCGTCTCGTCCGGGAATTGGTGGAACCCAGCCCTCAACCACACTGCAACCATTCAAAAGACCGGAAAAGGCTTTGAGTACCCTTTGTTCGCCATTAGGCAATTCAACTAAAAGTATTCCATACATCTTGCCTTCACGAGAATAACAGTCATTTTTGGCAAGTTGTTGCATAAGTCCGTGAGCGATCGCTTCAGACATTGAGGTGCGGGGTAAGTTCAGGCGATATCTACGACGGGCGTAGCTGCGGCCACTTTCGAGACAAGTCCCTTCGTACCAATAACTCGGAGATAAATCGTTGACAGCAAAATCGCAGTCGAGAAAATCTGAAAGTGCGTGCAGAACTACCATAAACTATATGACGTTGCTAAGTGAAAATAGAAATTTGCCTCATACAGAGACGCACCGTAAAGTCTGAGCAAAATAGAGGCGCAGAGAATAAGAATTTGGAATACTTGATTTTTGAATTTCATATCCAAATTTAGCAACGTTATATATATAATACAAAATCTTATTATTCTCCCCGCCTTAATCTATATTGTTTTGCGGCGTTTCCGAATTAACACATGAACTATTATTTCTAACTTTGCGTTTATGCGTTAGTTTTTTATATTCTTATTCATTTTCAGGGATATAGGACTCCTATCAATACTTTTCGGTTAAGGCAAGAGACGCGATAAATCGCCGTCTCTACAATAATCAGTCTTTTGTAGAGACGACGATTTATCGCGTCTTTGTGATGATTTATCCCATTTTTAGCGATTTAGAATTTTCATCAAAAAACCTTAACCGAACTGTATTGAGAGTGTTGGGTTTCGTTCCTCAACCCAACCTACAAATTTTTTTGCAACAATTTAGCCTCGCTACGCTACTACGAAAGTGTTTTTAAGCAGCGTTTATTCTCTGTAAACCAGTGTAAATATTGAATCGTTCTCCGCGCAGGAATCCAATTAAGGTAATCCCGAATTCCTTGGCGACAGACACCGCTAAACTACTGGGAGCGGAAACAGAACAGACAATGGGAACTCCAGCAGTTGTAGACTTTTGCAAAATCTCAAAACTAGAGCGTCCGCTCACTAAAACAATACAATTATTTAAAGGCAACTCGTCACTGAGCAAAGCTGTACCAATCAATTTATCCAAAGCATTGTGTCGTCCAACATCCTCCCACAAATTTAATAGTTGTCCTTGAGCATTGAAGATAGCCGCAGCGTGCAAACCCCCTGTAGCAGTGAAGATACCTTGAGCAGCCCGGAGCTTATCAGGTAGACTGTAGATGATCTCAGGTGTTACCGTTGGGCCAGAAGGAATCACTGGACATCCCCGCAGACGCAAAGCTTCAAGGCTAGCTTTACCACACACCCCACAGGCGCTACTAGTGTAGAAATGACGCTCCAAAGGCTGTAAGTCTGGAATCAAACCATCCCGCAGTTCTACATTTACGATGTTATGGCGCTGCTCACCATCTACCAATTCATCTACGCAGTAACTAATACGTCGAATATCTTCTCTGCGGTTCACGACACCTTCACTGTAGAGGAAACCAGCAGCTAGTTCAAAATCTGCCCCTGGTGTCCGCATGGTTACAGCTACCGTCTTCTGGAGAGGGACGAGGCGAATTTCTAAAGGTTCTTCGGTGGTGAGTTGGTCTAAACGCGATCGCATTTTACCATTTTCCACTACCCAGACACTAGCTTTAGTCTTGCTTTTAGTTGGCATTTTCATATTAAATCAGTAGCTAGAACAGGTCTAGATATTGTTGAGAATAAATAATATTTAAAAAAAATCAGTTAAATTTGCTTTTCCCTCCCATTGAGTTAAATCGTATCTGGGTCAATGTTCAGTTCTCGCAATTTGGCTGCTAGGCGTTCAGCACGTTGCTTTTCTTGTTCAGCGCGTTGTTGTTCTTGTTCAGCGCGTTGCTTTTCTTGTTGGGCGCGTTGTCGTTCTTGTTGGGCGACTTCTTCCGGTGTAGGAACTAGATTCCCTTCCGCAGTGAAATAGCGCAATTTATGTTCATAAACACCCAAGTACAAATTTAACTGCTGACTCCACAGCCATCCTTGAGGATTAGGTTCTATCGGTTCATAAGTACCGCCAATCAAGATAAAGCCAGCAAATTCTAAATTATTGGGATCGAACCAAAAATATTCTGGTGTGCGAAAGATATCTTGAAAAATTTGTTTTTTCAAACCCTTGTCAGTTGAGGCTGTAGAATTCGAGAGAAGCTCTACAATTATGTTGGGATATTTCCCATCTTCTTCCCAAACAACCCAACTTTTACGAACTTTGCGTTGACATCCCAGCACTACAAAAAAATCTGGCCCCCGGAATTCTTCTGACCTCTTCTGGCGTTGGCTGTAGTAAATTGTTAGATTACCCGCAGCGTAAAAGTCATTGCGGTTTCGCCACCACAATTCCAAAGATTGCAATAGCAGAATTATTTGGCGTAGATGTAATTCGCTTTCCAATGGTGGTTCGTCACTATATAAATCCCCTAGAGGAAATATTACATCATTTGGGAATTCAAAATCTTTGGCGGCGGACATGGCTGCAAGCTTTGGGGTGATATGGGTGATATAAACTTACTGTAATCTAGGTTTGTTTTTCTAGACGCGCGATCGCATTATAATCAGGACTTACGCAAAAATTGCCGAAAAGCTTAATTTATCGAACCGCCAAGACGCCAAGAACGCCAAGAATTCGTAGAGTGTGCGTAAGTCCTAATAATCAGAAACCCCTTCAAGCGATCGCTTAGTGTCACAGACATTGCTTACCTTTCATATACATTAAAGTAGGCATTTTTGTAACTAGCAACTTAAGTTATTTATATCTGTCTTATGTAGTGATCCTATCCATACCCTAAGTAGGGTTATCCATCTCCATTTGTTCGTTAAGTTATGTAAAGGTACTGAAAACAAATTTTCACAGTAACTGACGAAATCAGGATACCCAAAACAATAGTTGGAGTTTTTTATGACTTACACAATTGATGAAGCAACAAAACCAGCTTTAGAAACTTTTCAACGCTTTGATGTAGATACTCAGCTAGCCCTACTTTGGTTCGGTTATCTCGATCTTAAAGAGCAGCTACAACCAGCACCTCCTCTAAGCGTTGAAGCTCTTGCAAAAGCAGTATTTGATAAATTCCTGGACTTGTCTAAAGAAGAGCAATTGCAAGCACAACGCGATATTATTAATGGTGCAGCTAACGATATCAGCCAAACCTATAATAGTCTAAGTCCCAATGCCAAATTAGACGTTTGGTTTCTGTTGGCACAAGGAATGGAGGATGGAAGCATAATTCAAGTGCCCTCCGACTATCAACTTCCAACTGAAACGGATGAATTTGTCGCATTGATCAAAAATCTGGAGTTTGAGCAACGGATTAATTTCATGTTGAGTGCTGTGCAAGCAATGGGTTAGTCAAGTCCAACAACTCTCAAGCTTTCTAGAATTGGAGATAACTCAAAGTACCAAATTAAGCTAGACTTGGCTGTTTTGCTTTACTTTAATAGTTGTTAACTTAGAACTACCGCAGAGATGCTAATCTTTGCGGTAGTCTTGGTGCAAGTTAATATCTGTGGTTCGCTCATTTTAAGATAATATTATCCAGAAGAAAAACGCGCTCCAGTTGTAAATTAAAGGTAATAATATGGATGTAGATGAAATTCTCAAACGTTATGCTGCTGGAGAAAAAAGCTTTCAGCGAGTAAATCTGCAAGAAGCAGAGCTAACAAATTTAAACCTCAGAGGTGCAGATTTTAGCAATGCCGATTTACGCCAGACACGGCTAGGTAAAACCAACTTTAACCAAGCATGTCTACGGGAGGCAAACCTGAGTGAAGCGATTTTGTGGGGAATAGACTTAAGTGAAGCTGATTTGTATTGCGCCATTCTGCGGGAGGCTGATTTGACTGGCGCAAAACTGGTTCAGACACGCCTAGAAAAAGCCAACTTAATCAAAGCTAGTTTATGTGGTGCTAATTTGAATGGTGCAAACCTCTCTGGTTCTCTGCTAATTCAAGCAGATTTCCGTCCTAGTTCCAATCAACGCACAGACTTGGGATATGCGATTTTAACTGGAGCAGACTTGAGCTACGCTGACCTGAAAGCCGCTTGTATGCATCACGCCAACTTAGATGCAGCGAAGTTATGTCGGGCAGACCTGAGTCGAAGAATCCAGTGGGGAGATTTGGCAACTGATCTTAGTGAAGCCAGTTTGCAAGGAGCAGACTTGAGCTATGCAGACTTTACTGGTGCTATTCTGAGAAAGGCTAATCTGCAAGGAGCAGACTTAACCGGATCAATTCTCACTGACGTTGATTTTCAGGGAGCGATTATGCCCGATGGTACGGTTCATGATTGAAGATAAGCGATCGCAAAGCATCCCTTTCTCTGCCTACAACAGGTTACATCTACGCTAATTAACAATTAGTTATACTACTAATTAGTTATTGAGCAACTATTGTGCTGACTATTAAATCTCCCTATGGCAAAAACTAAGCCACCCAATGCCGATCCAGCTGTTCTCGTGGCGGTTGGTGACTACTTCAAAGTTTTATCAGAGGTAAGTAGATTACAGATTTTGACCTGTCTTAAATCAGGTTCAATGAATGTGATGGAAATTGCCGAGGCGACTGGTTTAGGGCAGGCAAATCTATCTAAGCATCTGAAAGTATTAACTCAGGCAGGGATTTTATCTCGTCAGCCCAAAGGCACTAGTGCCTATTACGAGATTGCCGATCCCATGATTTTTGAGCTTTGTGAGTTAGCGTGCGATCGCATTAGTGAGCGCATACAACAGCAAGCTGAAAGCCTAAAAACTCTTCGGAGCAAAACAGCAGTTTTTTGAACAAAAATATCTACTACCCTCAACAGAAAAACACCCTCATTCGAGTGATCGTGCCCGATGGTACAGTTCATGATTGCAGATGAGCGATCGCACTCGTCACAGATTCAGGTTTATATTACAATACAGTTCAGATAAGACCAAAACACTTGTAGAGACGGCGATTTATCGCGTCTCGAAAACCCACAATTTTGTACAATTAGCCCTTAACTGAACCGTATTGGTTTATATTAGGTTTCGTTCCTGAACCTAAGCTAACTATTATTGTTAGCTAAATAAACTTAGGGGAGTCCATCCACTACGTAAAGATATTGAGGAATTTCTAGAAAAAAAGGAAAAGACCTGCTGCTAAAAAGACACATGGCTGAAAAGCAATCTTATGCAGTAACTATAATTGCAACAGCTCTAGTTGCAGTAGCAGGTGAAGCATTCCTCCCTGGTAGCGCAGCTTGGATAACAGCAACACAGGGAGTTGCTATAGCGTCTCTTTCCTATCTGTATACTGGTAAAATATTATCCACAAATGCAGCAATTGCTATTCTACCGACATTCTTTGCTGAGACTGCTGGCTCTAGCATCTTTTTATTTGTAAAATCATTTCTTCCACCAACAGGAATTATTGATGTTGCTGCTGCTGGTGTGTCCGTAATAATCACACTTGCTATATTAGCAACCGTCAATAATATATTGTCTGATGGCGCTCAACTTGAACAAAAAGAACTTCTGAGTTCTAAATTCAGGACATACCACAAACAAGCTAAAGAAGTAATCAAAAATTTAGCGTTAACAGATATAAGCAATTTGCCTGCTATATCAACTATTGTAACTAAGTTTTTAGGTAGCTATTAGCTTTAGCCTGTAGGCTGAGTTAGGCAAAGCATAACCCTTGTAGAGACGTAGCAATGCTACGTCTCTACATCATTTATAATAACTAACAAACCGTTCCCCGCAGGGCTTCAGTATCAATTGGTTTAATCAGGAAAACTAACAGCAGATTCCAAACAATTGCTGCAATCAAAGGTAGTTTGCGAATTAACTTGACAACTTTCGGCGCAGAACTGCTCTCAATCTCTGCAATTTTTAAGTTATAACCTGCACAGCGTTGTAGGCGTGAGAAAAACTTGGGATGTTCGGTATTCAACATCACCGGAAAAGCTCGTCCCGCAGTTTCATTGGTGTTGCGGATAACTTGGCGATCAAATTCTGTCGCATCAAGTCCCAGTGATTTGTAGAACCCGGAACGTTCATGAACTGTCAAGGTGTGGGTAGCAAATACCGATAGCAAGAAAAAGCGACTCCACAGCCTAGCTTTCCAGTTGTTCCATAGTTGCGGTTGCGATCGCAATAATGCCTTAAATATATCTCCGTGGCGGTTTTCATCCTGACACCAACTCTCAAAGTAGCGGAAAATGGGATAAAATTCGTTTTCCGGGTGCTTTTCGAGATGTCTGAAAATAATAATGTAACGCCAGTAACCTATTTTCTCTGATAGATAAACGGTGTAAAGTACCCACTCAATCGGGAAAAAGGTATAAGTGCGGGTTTTAGTAACAGTACCTAAATCAAGGGAGAGTTTAAAATCGCCCATTGCTTTGTTGAGAAATCCGGCGTGGCGGGCTTCATCACGCGCCATCAGTTGAAATATTTCCGCTAGTACTGGACTGCGATTTTTGAGCTTGCGGGATAATTCTTTGAATAGCAAGAAGCCGGAAAACTCAGAAATGCAAGAACGTTCCAAATACTCAATAAACGCTTGCCTTGCTTCACCGTCAATGTGTTCCCAAGACTGTGCAAACGCTTCATCACGAACAAAATGGTGGCGGTTGTAGTCTGTCCGCATTTCTGCCAACATCGCCTGCAACTCCGTTTCCTGAGCAGACAAATCCAGGCTGGCTGCGGTTTCAAAATCTGTAGTATAAAACCGGGGGGTGAGTACAGTTTCTTTGCTGGGGGTTTTAATTTCTGGCTTGGATAGGGTGTTAACCATGAGTAATGTGGCGTTCCGATCAATAGTTCTATAACTATTAAGCTATGATAAGTATGATTATTTAGCTAGACCTCTTTACAATCCTTTAATAAAGCAGAAAAGCGAAAATATAAACGGAAAACCTTTGAGGACTTGGGTTTTCACGTTATGTGGAAAAGTCCACGAAAACCTAACCCCCTAACCCCCTTCCCGACACTCTAAGGGGGAAAATTCAAAGTCTCTCTCCTTAAAGGATGAGAGATTTAGAGAGAGGTTTTTCATGATTTTGCATAAGTCCTGAATTTATTAAGTTTTGAAACTTTTCCCGAATAACAAACTATATAACTATAAAGTTGTTAAGTAGTAATCATCCTTACTCAAAGTTTCAGAGGTTTTAAGATGGGTCGTCATTGGGATAATTCTCTGCAAGAATCTAGAAATAATACAACATTGCTGGCATCAGCTACCAACACAATACCCAAGGATTCACGGGTGCGATCGCAGCAATTCATGCAGAACTTACAGGATGAAATTTGCACAGCCTTAGAGCAACTTGATGGAGAAGCCCGCTTTCAACAAGACCACTGGGAACGAGCAGAAGGTGGAGAAGGACGTACCCGTGTGATTCGAGAAGGGCGGGTATTTGAACAGGGTGGCGTGAACTTTTCGGCAGTTTGGGGAAATAGCCTACCGCCGGCAATTTTGGCTCAACGCCCAGAAGCCGCAGGACATGAGTTTTTTGCCACGGGAACCTCAATGGTATTGCATCCCCGTAATCCCTACGTACCAACAGTACATCTCAACTATCGCTACTTTGAGGCAGGCGCGATTTGGTGGTTTGGTGGCGGGGCTGATTTAACGCCATACTACCCCTTTGCAGAGGATGCAATTCACTTTCATCAAACGCTAAAAAATGCCTGTGATGCTCACCATGAAGAGTATTATCCAGCCTTTAAACTTTGGTGTGATGAATACTTCTACTTAAAACATCGCCAAGAACAGCGAGGGATTGGCGGCATTTTCTTCGACTATCAGGATGCTAGTGGCAAGCTTTATGTTGGTTCTCAAACAGATAGTCCAGCAGCACTTTATAGTCAGCAAGTAGGAACGGTATCTCATAACTGGGAAGATATCTTTTCCTTTGTGCAGTCTTGCGGTCAAGCATTTCTACCCGCTTATTTGCCCATTGTAGAACGACGGCAGGAAATAGAGTATGGCGATCGCCAGCGTCAGTTTCATCTGTATCGTCGGGGTCGTTATGCAGAATTTAATCTGGTGTACGACCGGGGAACGGTTTTCGGTCTGCAAACCAATGGTAGAACAGAATCTATTCTAATGTCTCTACCACCACTGGCACGTTGGGAATATTGCTACGAGCCAGAACCAGGCACACCAGAAGCACAACTCACCGAAATCTTTCTCCAGCCTCACGATTGGACGAATGTGACTTTTGTCCAAAAATAACAACAGGTTCGTAGTACAATACGCTTGGGTTAAGGCTAAAACTCTGTTATCCAAGTCAATTTTTTAACGAACCGCCAAGGCGCAGAGGACGCAGAGAGAAGAAAGAGAAGGAAAAAATTGCTTAACTGAACTGTATTGGTTTGTAGTAAGCACAAAGCCCACTTAAAAAATCAAGGACTAAATTCCTTCGTTGATTTAGATTTTTTCCAACCGCACGATCGCATTATAATCAGGAACTCCTTCGAGCGATCGCTTGCCTTTATCTAATAACACATTCCCTTCTGGCCAATGTACTTGTAAGTTTCCTGACTGAATTGGCGCAATGTAGACTTGACATAACAACTCGCCTAAATCATTCTTAAGAATAACGCGATCGCTATCTTTTAAACCTAACTGTACAGCATCAGCAGCATTCATTAGCACCGCCTCTCGCATCGCCCCAGTAATCGCATCCTTGCGTTCCTGCACCATACTATTAAATTGTTTGCCTCGGCGCGTTGCTAATAAAAAATAACCTTCTGGTAATTCTCTTTGGCGTGGCAATAATACGCCAAAGTGTGCTTTACCATCTGCTGTAGGAAAGTTCCAACCAAAGCATAAATGTGAGCCACCATATTGAAACTGATCGCCAGCTTGCTGTAAGTGTTGAATACCAGCATATTGGGGGACAACTTGAGCAATTTCTTGACGGATAGCAGCTGTGTCAGCAAAAGCCAGCTTATCTGCCAAATCTGGTTTTACCCGCCTTGCCAATTCTAAAAACACTTCCCACTCAGGACGCGCTTCTCCAATGCGCGGCCCCGGAATTTCTGGACTGAAAATTACCCGGCGTTCGGTGTTAGTTTCTGTAACTCCCCCTGGTATTTCGTAGCGAGTCGTCGCAGGTAAAAGCACCACAGTATCAGCAGGTTCCACCAACATTTGGCTGGAGAGAACAATATCTATATGTACCCGCAGGGGTATTTGCTTCAGCGCCGCTTCCACATAATCTGGTTCTGGTAGCACTTCTAAAAAATTCCCACCCACAGAAACCAACACTTCTATTTCTTTCTGATGTGCGGCGTTAATCATTTCTGGAGCGATTAAACCTTTACTTGTTGGCACATCAAAGCCCCAATGTTGACTCAATTGGGCAGCATTTTCTGGAGTGATAGGTTTACCACCAGGAAATACTGTGGCGTAACATCCCATCTCTGCACCACCCTGCACCCCAGAATGGCCGCGAATTGGCATTAAACCGCAGCCTTCCCGACCGACAAAACCTTTGGTGAGAGCTAAGTTAATGATACTTCGCACATTATCTTCACCGCATTCATGTTGAGTAATGCCCATACTCCAAACAAATACGGCTTTATTCGCTTCTTTGACCATTTTGGCAAAGGCGTACATTGACTCACGAGATGTTCCAGAAAGCCGCTCTAATTCTTCCCAAGATTGATTTTCTAACGATGCTTTGAGTTGGGCAAAGCCATCTGTGTATAAATCTATAAATGACTGGTCTACCCAGTTATTAGCAATTATATGTTTAATAGTACCATTCAAAAATGCGATATCCCCGCCCATGTTGATTAAGAAGAAGTCTTCGGCAAACTTTGTACCGAAAACGGCACTTTCTACAATTGAGGGAACCCAGTAGCGCTCCATTCCTGGCTCGCGGTAAGTATTAATGACTACAATCTTTGTGCCAGCTTTTTTAGCATAATGGAGATACTTAACAGTAACAGGCTGATTGTTAGCAACATTAGAGCCAATGAAGACTAATAAATCAGTACCAATCCAGTCTTTATAAGAACAAGTGGTGGCCCCAGCACCCAAAGCAGCTTTTAGTCCTGCTGTACTGGGAGAATGGCAAATGCGGGCAGCATTATCAATATTATTGCTTCCCATTGCTCGGACAGCTTTTTGGGTGGCATAATAAGTTTCGTTGACAGTACCGCGACTGGTAACATAAAAACTGAGGCGGTCTGGTGTAGTGGAACGGATGCGATCGCTAATTACCCCTAAAGCTTCATCCCAACTCACACGGCGAAAGCCTTTTTCCCCCCGTTGACGAATCATCGGGTACGGGAGTCTTCCCAAGTCACGTAATTGGGCACTTTTTTGCTTTTGTAACTGCGAAACATCTTCCAATATTACAGGGTCAAAAGCTGGCATAGTATTCATCCGCAACAGCCGCAACCGGACATTACAGAGATGGATACCATCTAAAGTCCAATCCTTCATCCCGGTTGTTCCGAGAGCGCAACCATCGCAAACACCTTTATTTAGGATATTCCACGTGTATGGTAGTTTGTCACGAGATAGCCAGATTGCCCGAAATACCTCCCAAAAATTGTTGGGATACTGTTCGCCAATGCCAAAAGGTTTCCAACTTGCCCAATTTGAAGGTGTCCAGTGCTTTTTGGGTTTAGGTAACATGATGTAATGTGTGAGTTGCTGGATTCTCTTAGGCTATCGTTTTGATTAGGAAATGAGTAGCAGACAGTTAAAAATCGTTCTATTTGCTGAATATGCCAAAATGAGAAAGAAAAAGCTGCTTTTATTTGCTGAATATACCAAAATGAGAAAAAAATAGTTGCTTTTGCTTGCTGAATATACCGAAATGAGAAAGAAATAGTTGCTTTTGCTTGCTGAATATACCAAAATGAGAAAAAAATAGCTGCTTTTGAAAAAGAAATAGCTGCTTTTGCTTGCTGAATATACTGAAATGAGAAAGAAATAGCTGCTTTTGAAAAAGAAAAAGCAGCTTTTGAGAAAGCAATTGCAGATTTTGCGTATTAAATTTAGTCAAAAGATGAAGTTCAGGTAAGTTATTGAAAGCATTCCTTATAATTTCGATGCCTAAGTTAGGTTTTATCCTTGAACACAAGCTACGAATAAATACTTTTAACTTTTTTTCAGCCGGGGTTAGTATAGCGGTTCCCATTCAGATGGGGTACAACATTACATCACCAGGTGTAGGGGCACGGCAGTGCCGTGCCCCTACGCGTGTACCTCACGTAAACGAGAATCGCTATAAGCATAAAATTATACTTCAATATGAAAAAAAGAAAGGCGATAGGCAAGCAATAGGCAATAGGGTTATAGAACAATACGATTCAGTCAAGCCTAAAAACTAAAACTGGCGTAGGCGTAGGTTGGGTTGAGGAACGAAACCCAACATTATCAAGGCTTTATCGGGTAACGCTTAAGCTTAACCCAATCTGCTATTCTTCTTAACCCAAGAGTATTGGATTATAAAAGATTAAGGTTTACAGTATTTTTTCACGCAATAAAATAAGAGCCTTTTCAATACTGCTCGGTTAAGAAGATTTGTAGGTTGGGTTGAACGGAGTGAAACCCAACAAAGCCCTGAAAATGTTGGGTTTCGTTCCTCAACCCAACCTACCTCAGAGTGCTTTTTTAGGCTTAACCGAGCAGTATTGAGAGCCTTTTCTATA
Source organism: Nostoc sphaeroides (assembly GCF_003443655.1). NCBI lineage: Bacteria > Bacillati > Cyanobacteriota > Cyanophyceae > Nostocales > Nostocaceae > Nostoc > Nostoc sphaeroides. The sequence goes on along the minus strand of NZ_CP031941.1, from coordinate 6,179,492 downwards.
TTTTCTAAATTATGAAAGCAGTAGTTAAAATAAAAATCCCTGCCATAATTGGCAGGGACAGTAGTTTTTAGATATAGCTTGTGCTAACTGCTAACAAAATCTTTGTGGGCAGTGACAAGCATCTGAGCCTGTCTTAAAACGTTGCCGAATAAATAAAAAGGAATCTGCCAAGCTGCAACTGTAACTTCTTTGACAATATCCTGTACACTAACTGCGATTAATTCATGCTCTGGCGGCTCACCCTCAACTGTACCAGACCAAGTAAAAGCTAATAAGAAATCATCGTCTCCAGGCAAAGATGCAATTAAGCATTCTTCTGGTGTTTGTTGACAAATAATACCATAATCATTTGCAAGTTCTACTAGTCTTTGAAAGTTTTTTCTGTTTGTCATTTTTCCTTTGGGTGTAATTGAATCTCAGTTTTAGAAGAAATCATATTTTGAACTCCAAAACTCAAGTGAGTTGCTCTATAGCAGAAATTACGAATTATTAATTATTCGTTGAGAATTATGAGTTATTGGAGTTGGATCACGCTTAAGTCCAAAATCTTACCGCGATCGCCTGGTTGTATCAGCAACAATTGCTACTGTTTGAAAAAATCTAGACTACCTACTTTTAAGGAAAAGCCGACAAAATATAGAGATGGTTTAATCCATTTCATATTGATAATGCCTGGGTCGTAGACTAGTAATGTCAATAGATAAAGTATTCCCAAAAGCAGAATCAGATTCTACACTCAACTACAAAACTATTGAGCATTGAGTATTTGTACTGGGCTTTGTCGAAGTGCAGCCTAACAAGAGAAGTATTGCTAATACGGTTCGGTTAGTATGTTTGGCTCTCGGAGATCCCCCTAACCCCCCTTTTTTAAGGGGGGTTTTTGCTGCTATTTACCCCTTTTTTAAGGGGGTCGCCGTAGGCGGGGGAATCTTAACCGAACCGGATTGGAAATATTGGGCACAATACTACTCGGTTAAGCATTTTGAACTCAGAATTTGGTTTGGGGAAAAGGTTAAAGGGGAAGGGTTAAAGGTTTTTTCTTTCCCTTTTCCCCTTCCCCTTTTCCCCTTAACCGAGAAGTATTGATATTGGGCATGGTTATTCTTCTTGCCCCCTTATTCCCCTCTGCCCCTTTTGGCCACAATATGGCAATAATAAAGTTGTACCTAACCGCCTACGTAGAGGTTTAACGTGGATACCATTGAAATTCCTGCTCTAAATCGGCCAGTGGATGCCACAGTAGAAATTCCTGGTTCTAAAAGTCTTACCAATCGGGCGTTGCTTGTCGCTGCTTTGGCACAAGGTGACTCCATTTTAGAAAATGCCTTATTTAGTGAAGACAGCGAGTATTTTGCCAAATGCGTAGAGCAATTGGGTATTCCCATTACGCTGAATCCTAATCTGGCTCAGATTCAGGTTGCAGGAAGAGGAGGGGACATTCCAGCGAAACAGGCAGATTTATTTGTGGGTTTGGCAGGTACAGCAGCACGGTTTATCTCGGCGCTGGTGGCATTGGGTATGGCGAATATCGCCTAGATGGCGTTCCCAGGATGCGAGAACGGCCGATGGGCGACATGCTGACGGTGCTGCAAGCGGGTGGAGCAACCGTTAACTTTGAGGGAAACTCCGGGTTTATGCCCTACACCGTCTATAGCCAGGGATTCGCTGGCGGAAATTTTCGGTTGAAAGCTAACCAAACAAGTCAGCAACTTTCGGCATTGCTGATGATTGCGCCTTATGCTCAACAAGATACAAATATTGAGGTTGAGGGGACATTAGTTTCTCAATCTTACGTCAAAATGACCTGTCGTCTGATGGCAGATTTTGGCGTAGAGGTGATTCAAATCGGCGATAATCAATTTCAGATTAAAGCGGGTCAACGTTACCAAGCTCGACATTATACAGTAGAACCTGACGCTTCAAATGCTTCTTACTTTTTTGCCGCCGCCGCCGTCACAGGTGGACGGGTGCGCGTCAAACATTTGACCAAACAATCTTGTCAGGGTGATATTCTGTGGCTGAATGTTTTAGAACAGATGGGTTGCCAAATTAAGGATTCGGATGATTACACCGAAGTGACGGGGCCAAAGCAATTGCAAGGCATCGACATTGATATGAATGATATATCAGATTTGGTGCAAACATTGGGAGCGATCGCGCCCTTTGCCAGTTCACCAATTACGATTCGGAACGTGGAACATATTCGATATAAGGAAACCGATCGGATTAAAGCTGTTGTCACAGAGTTGCGTCGGTTAGGAGTCCAGGTTGAAGAATTTCCAGATAGACTGAAAATTGAGCCTGGCCCCATTACTCCGGCGACGATTGAAACCTATCACGATCATCGAATGGCGATGGCTTTTGCTGTCACTGGCTTGAAGGTTCCAGGAATTGTAATTAAAGATCCTGGGTGTACAGCGAAAACTTTTCCAGATTATTTTACCCGATTTTTCCAGATGTTAGAACAATAAAAAAGTAGTGCCGCAAGGCGAAAGTTGACCCTGAGCGCAGTCGAAGGGTCAAAAGTTAAAATTTTTGTATATCAAGGCTTTTGCAAGTTTTAAACTGGTAGCTTGATTTACGCCGCGCTGTACTAGTAGTCTATCGCATTAGTTCTGATTGATTAGTTTGTTACCAAAACCCTGTAGAGACGCGTTAGTGTAGCGGGACGAAGTACAATTTCGCGTCTCTACAACCCCGCTAAAGTTCCTTGGCTTTCAGCTAAGGGACTTCCAAGTAAAAAAATATTCCATTGCTATTGTTCACTGTTGACCGTTGACGGTTCACGAGTTTTCAGTCAACAGTCAACAGTCAACAGTCAACGACTTGAATGTGGAATAATTTATTTTTTGGAGTTCCCTAAAGTCTACTGAAGTAGGCTAAAGATTTTTGGCTATATTTAGTCTTCAAGAGATAACTTTGTTCCTTGCGGGACATGACTCTGGTTTAACGCCAAAAAATTCATAGAATGCGATCGCCTACGGCGGGTACGCGATCGCAACTTTTGATCCCTGTAATCTCGACAATTGATTTTATTTTTACCTCTAATTAAAGTCTGCTTAAACTCCTCATTCTAAGATGCAGTAGTTTCTATTACTTGGAAACTTGTTTCTTTTTCTTAAAAAGGTAAAAATCATTGATTTAGATCGCTATTCTAATCAGTCATTTCTCTAGAACTTCTCCAAATGCTGAACCTATATCAGGTAGAGTTTCGTATACACAAATACCTGAGCCTGCACCTTTAGTTGGCGCTATTTTTGCTTGCAGCCTTGGCTGGATGATGAAGAGAAAGGTTAAAGTCTAACTTTAGTTAAGTTGATATTAACGCTCTCTTTGCCAAGGATTAATCTCTTATTAGTAGGCTTTTATGTGGCAAAACAACATCTAACACAATGATACTACGATAAAAATTGGGAATTAAAACCTGATTTTGGTAAGGAAATTATTTACGAAGTTTGTCTACAATTACCCTGCCTTCTTCGTGTTAGCTGTTGCTGTGCTTTAACTTACCTGTTAGCCAGGAGTAAAAAATGGTAGATTACCGGAATTTTGAGCAGTTCCTGCACAGTCGAATGAAACGACGCAACTTAATTATCGGGGCAGGAGCATTGTCTGGTTTAGCGATCGCTAACCAATTTTCACCTCAAAGAGCGATCGCTATAAGCAGATTTTCCAATTATCCTTTTACTTTAGGTGTAGCGTCAGGTGAACCATATCCTACCAGCGTAGTGATCTGGACTCGTCTCGCTCCTGAACCCTTAGACGGAGGTGGAATGCCACCTGTAAATGTGCCAATTCGGTGGGAAGTAGCAACTGATCCCGACATGAGGCGCATTGTCTCCAGAGGTACGGTACTTGCAACTCCAGAACTAGCTCACTCAGTACGAGTTGTGGTAGAAGGATTGCAATCTGATACTTTGTACTGGTATCGATTTCTTGTCGGTCAAGATGCTAGCCCCATAGGTCGCACTCGTACAGCGCCTTTAGCAAATAGCTACTTAAGTAAATTTAACTTTGCCCTTGTCTCTTGTCAGCACTATGAGCAGGGGTATTACACTGCTTACAAATATCTCGCCAAAGACGACCTTAATTTAGTAGTGCATGTTGGCGATTACATCTACGAAGGCGGAATCACAGAAGATCGCCCTAGAAAACACAATGGTTCAGAAATTTTTACTTTAGAAGATTACCGCAACCGTCACGCCCTCTATAAAACCGATACTAACCTGCAAGCAGCTCATGCAGCCTTTCCCTGGATTGTCACCTGGGATGACCATGAAGTAGAAAACAACTACGCCAACGACATCTCCCAAGTTGATACTGAACCAGATCAGGATCGGGCAATATTCCTCCAACGGCGGGCTGTTGCTTATCAAGCTTACTACGAACACATGCCACTGCGCCCCTTCTCGCGTCCCGTTGGCCCCGATATGCAACTTTACCGTCGGCTCTCCTTTGGCAACTTAGCCACCTTCCATGTCCTAGATACCCGTCAATATCGCACCGATCAGCCCTGTGATGATGGCACTAAAGAACGTTGCGCGGAAAATTTAGATCCGAATGCAACGATTACCGGCAAGGCGCAGGAGAATTGGTTATTTGATGGTTTAAATAGTTCACAGTCCAAGTGGAATGTTTTGGCACAGCAGGTTCCCATTGCTCAAAGAGATATGACACCAGGAGAAGGCGGAACTTACAGCATGGATAAATGGGATGGTTATGTGGCTTCGCGCGATCGCCTCATGGCTTTCCTCAGACAGCGCCAGCCCTCTAATCCAGTATCCTTGGCAGGCGATGTGCATTCTCACTGGGCGATGAATCTCAAGGCTAACTTTGATAATCCACAATCCGCCACAGTTGGAAGTGAATTCGTCTGTTCCTCAATTAGCTCCGGTGGCGATGGAGCAGATACTAATCCCACCGTTGAAGCTTACTTACCAGATAACCCACACATTAAATTTTTCAACGGTCAACGGGGATATGTTCGCTGTGCGCTGACTCCTACAACTTGGAAGACAGATTATCTAGTTATGTCAAACGTCACAACCCCATCTGGCACCATTAGTAAACGGGCTTCATTTGTGGTTGAAGATGGCCGTCCAGAAATACAACAAGCTTAGGGAACTCCAAAAAATAAATTATTCCACATTCAAGTCGTTGACTGTTGACTGTTGACTGTTGACTGAAAACTCGTGAACCGTCAACGGTCAACAGTGAACAATAGCAATGGAATATTTTTTTACTTGGAAGTCCCTTAATCGTTTAATTCCCAGGTATTGAAACCAGACCATCACAGATAGAAACAGGTAAGTAGTCAGACAGAATTAATTACACAATGTCATTGCGAATGGAGCGAAGCGGAATGAAGCAATCGCAAGGGCTGGGATTGCTTCGCTTCTCTACGAGACGCTGCGCGAACGCTCGCAATGACTGTAAATATTTTTGTCCGACTACTTAAATCATCAGCGCTTATCTGCATCTATCTGTGTTTTCATTTTCAGAATTTTGTTGAGAGCGATCGCGGGTAAGTTTCAGAAATTACGTACATTTGCCCTGCATTTGGAACCCTAATAAAATAATTATTAATTCATAATTCATAAATTTTAGAATGGGTACAGCAGCCCACAATGAATTTTTAATAAGCTTAGTATCTGATTTAGGAATTACGCAAAACTAGACGCAGTAGGGGCAATTCATGAATTGCCCCTACCTATTGTTTAATGTCGAGTAGATTTTTCTTCAGCTTTTCTTTATTAACTCAATGTTGCATCTTTTTAAACATCTGTTACATTACTTTACAGACAGTTACAACTGCTACAACACTTGAACTTTGGAGTTTTACTGATGACAGGTTTTAAGAATCCTGCGCCTATTGTTTCAGAAGATCCTAATGCCGTGCGTTTTGGCTTCACTCCTCAGAGTGAAAACTGGAACGGTCGTCTTGCGATGATTGGTTTTCTATCTGCCATTTTGATTGAAGCTTTTTCTGGTCAAGGCTTACTCCATTTCTGGGGCATCCTCTAAATTGATGCAGTAAGGTAGCACAGGTCTGCTACCTTACTGTCAGTCCACGCAAGTAATTCGTTTCTAACCTATGGTGGTTGTTGGAATTGGTGCAAAATATCAGATTTTTCCGGTTGAGCCAAAATATAAGTGAATAATTACTTTACATTGAATATGTATAGCTAAAACTCATGGAAATACCCCAACGCGTATCAGTCCGCTACAAAGACGCGTCCTTCAACAGTAATGAAATCCGTTTGAGAACTTTTCGGCTTGGGTTACAAATATGGGAAGAACAAACCAAACCTAGAAAAACAGAGCTTTATCAGTTTATATCGTCTTGCTTGAAACAAGTTGACCGCCAAGATCGTTTTATGTTTTCTCTGCTGTTCATAGAATTAACAGACCTCATCCGCAATTCTTCCCTAGAAAGGGGAACGAAAGAGGTTTTGATTAAAACAGCTTTTAGGGAGTTTGCTTGTGCCATAACAGACTTTGAAGACGTTGCCAAGTAAGGTTGATCAGCCAACCTAATCAAGTAGGATATTTATAAGTAAGCAGCTTTTCCATTAGATTAGTTTTTTCGCTGTATGCGCGGATGGGTAGGTGTTCAAGAAGGAGTGACCACAAAAATGGCTGAATTGCCCTATATGCAAGAACTTGAGAGCGTTAGCATTTCTAAACCATCCGCGCACCTTATGGGGACTAGTTTTCAGCCATTTGCCTCTAGCCAATTCACAACTCCTCGTGTTATGATTTTTGCATTCGCGCAACCGAACCTTGAAAACCAAATAGAGCAACACTTTCACAAGCCAGCGATTGCAATTACCTAAAATCCCTATTAGGGATTGAAACTCCTGATCCATTGATTATAAATCCTAATTGAAGGTACCATTGCAATTACCTAAAATCCCTATTAGGGATTGAAACTCAAGCCAGATTCAATCCAATTCTCCCAAGGGAAATTGCAATTACCTAAAATCCCTATTAGGGATTGAAACAAGAAGACTGGCACAAAGACCGTACAAAGTAGAATATTGCAATTACCTAAAATCCCTATTAGGGATTGAAACTGATGAGCTTGCCAGTTTTCAATACAACACTGCGATTGCAATTACCTAAAATCCCTATTAGGGATTGAAACGGCACAGTTTGTATTCAGAAATGGCAGATGGGTGTATTGCAATTACCTAAAATCCCTATTAGGGATTGAAACTAAACTTGAACGACTGAGAATTCACCCCGACAAATTGCAATTACCTAAAATCCCTATTAGGGATTGAAACGCATCATTTTGCGCTTTGAGGAGGGTAAGCCAAAAATTGCAATTACCTAAAATCCCTATTAGGGATTGAAACCTTGACAATGCCATTTTCTAGAATTTGGAGGTTGCATTGCAATTACCTAAAATCCCTATTAGGGATTGAAACCATAATCTGCATACCACTTCACCAATAAATGAAAATTGCAATTACCTAAAATCCCTATTAGGGATTGAAACGCTGTGGAAAAATCCGTTGGAACTGCAATTACAAAATTGCAATTACCTAAAATCCCTATTAGGGATTGAAACCTTTTCACTGCTCGCTGCGCGAGCAGTGAAACCCAACCATTGCAATTACCTAAAATCCCTATTAGGGATTGAAACAACTAGAGCGCAGTAAGTAGAGTGCATATTAAATTGCAATTACCTAAAATCCCTATTAGGGATTGAAACAGGTGTAACTGGATTAGATGACTGAACAAACTAAAATTGCAATTACCTAAAATCCCTATTAGGGATTGAAACTCAGATGGATATACGTAGTCATTTGCAGATAGATTGCAATTACCTAAAATCCCTATTAGGGATTGAAACAAGTACAAAATAAATTTTGATGACACGACGATTGAATTGCAATTACCTAAAATCCCTATTAGGGATTGAAACTAGTTTCTCCCACCAATTCCCGAATAATCTTTTTAATTGCAATTACCTAAAATCCCTATTAGGGATTGAAACGCAACACTGGAATTAAACTATACTTGATTCAGGTTACATTGCAATTACCTAAAATCCCTATTAGGGATTGAAACTTACCCCAGGATAACTGCCAATTTTTCAGAATAATTGCAATTACCTAAAATCCCTATTAGGGATTGAAACAGAGGGTTGATGGCTATTCACGTCAGACAAAAAGCGAATTGCAATTACCTAAAATCCCTATTAGGGATTGAAACCTTGCACCTTTTGAGAAGCAATTTGTAATCCAGCATTGCAATTACCTAAAATCCCTATTAGGGATTGAAACAAAGCTGTGATTAATGCTGGCAGCAAAGCAAAATATTGCAATTACCTAAAATCCCTATTAGGGATTGAAACTCACTGGAATACAAACAAATCACAGCCTAGAGAATTGCAATTACCTAAAATCCCTATTAGGGATTGAAACCTTGCACCTTGATGTATTTGAGAGATTTGCTGGACATATTGCAATTACCTAAAATCCCTATTAGGGATTGAAACCTTGACTCCAGCGATAAACGGCGATCGCACTACTAATTGCAATTACCTAAAATCCCTATTAGGGATTGAAACAGCAGCTTACGGGTTGAGGCCGCATGAAATATTATTGCAATTACCTAAAATCCCTATTAGGGATTGAAACCAATGAGTTTTACAAGGGCTGTTGCCATACTCCCTTATTGCAATTACCTAAAATCCCTATTAGGGATTGAAACTCTTGGAGAAGCTACGCGATCGCATCCTATCAACCAATACAGTTCAGTTAAGGATAATCGTAGGTTGGGTTGAACTTTAGTGTTACCCAACAAATTCTCATAAATGTTGGGTTTCGTTCCTCAACCCAACCTACGCAGTTTAAGGTTTTTGGCTCTAACCCAAGCGTATTGTCCTATCAACAAAGTAAAATCCCCACACTTGAGGCAGGGACTATAGGCTGACTCTAAGCAGCTATTAATAGTAATTCATAATTTAAATAGCGTTTAAGATTTATGAATTAAGAATTAATAATTATTTAGTCAACTAAGATACTTTCGGTTGCTGCCATAGGATGAGTTTCAATTCAGAGCAATAGCAACCCCCACCGGTAATTTCTCCTTCGTGGTCAGCTAGCCAATCATAAATTTGTGTAGCTTTAGCTAAAGCCACTTTTTCTGATCGATAAAGTCGAGGAGTAGGGCAGTAGGCTTGGCCATTGATGTGTATAGCTGCAATCTGCCAATAATCGCTCTCTGGTACAACTTCTAAAAACCCGTTACTGTAAGACTCGATTATTCCTATGTTCATCTACAACCATCACACTTTAAAATGAAGACCATAACAAAGTCGATACCAGCCAATTCTTCAAAGTCAAAGCTGGAATCACCAGGGAATGCAGTCGCAACCCCTGCTAATAATTGTGGGTTCGTAGTCAATGAAAATCTGAATGATTAGTAACTTTTTGGCTTGATTCCGTTATTGGCAGCAATAATGGCAAGAGGGCTAATACCCAAAACAAACCACCAGATAGATGAAGAGTGGGCAAACTGATGATAGGTTGAGATGAGCAAAAGTTCCTATCAACCCCTGAAGTAAAAAAGTAGCTATTATGATCGTTGTCCATCATCTTAACAACTCGCGATCGCAGCGTGTGCTATGGCTGCTTGAAGAATTAGGTATCGAATACGAGATTAAGTTCTACGAACGCGATGAAAAAACGATGCTGGCACCAACATCGCTGCGTGAAGTCCATCCGCTCGGCAAGTCCCCAGTAATCACGGATGCAGACGAGACTGTTGCTGAATCCGGCGCTATCATCGAATACATAGTGAGTCGCTACGGCAATGGTCGGCTAATCCCGCCATCCGCTACTAAGGAGTGTCTGCGCTACACCTATTGGCTGCATTACGCTGAAGGCTCTGCAATGCCGCCTCTAGTAATGAACCTCGTCTTCAACCGCTTTGGTGTAGGAGACAGCAGCGTAAACGAAGGATTTATCGCACCCCAGATCAAGCTTCACTTTGACTACATAGAAGGTGAACTTAATAAGAGTACATGGTTTGCAGGCGAAGAATTTACTGCCGCCGATATCCAAATGAGCTTTCCTCTGGAAATAGTCGCTATGCAAGCTGAACTCATTTCAAGCCGACCAAAGATTAAGCAATTTATCGAGCGCATCCATACACGGCCTGCTTACGAACGCGCCCTTGAACGTGGAGGCAGATACGACTTCGCCAACAGCATTTAATAAGGGACTTCCAAGTAAAAAAATATTCCATTGCTATTGTTCACTGTTGACCGTTGACCAAATAATTATTAATCCATAATTCATAAATTTTAAAATGGGTACAGCAGCCCCCACGCTCATTTTTAAATCAGTGGTCAAAAAGACAGTGGAGTATTTCTTCCTCCCACTGATAGCGTTGCGGAAAGCGAGTCCTCGAGCGTCTTTAAATTACGAATTATTAATTATCAATTATGAATTAGTTTGACCGTTCATGAGTTTTCAGTCAACAGTCAACAGTCAACAGTCAACAGTCAACAGTCAACAGTCAACAGTCAACAGTCAACGACTTGAATGTGGAATAATTTATTTTTTTGAGTTCCCTAATTCTCCTACAGTTCTGGATTTGCGGGAGACGTTATTTAGCTTCTAGCAAAGTCCAGAAGTAGCCATCTGGCGCAACGAAGGAAAAACTCGTCTCGCCAAACTCATTAGTAATGATGTCTGTAACTTTTTGTACAGTACTTGCTTTAATGCGATCGCAATATTCCTGTATTCCCTTTACCCGATAGGTATATAAAGACATACCCAAGCTACCTGGTTGGGCTGCTTCAAAGCGCGACTCTAAATTTATCTCTTCTGGGAATCGAATGATGTAAAGTCTACCACTGCGGGCGGCCATCAAGTCAGACTTAGAAGAACGGGGATCATCAAAGGTCGTGACAATAAACTTTTCACCAGGATTAAGGTCAAAAATATCTTTACCTGCTGGTGAAGATTCATAGCTAGTTTCGACATCATCACGCACACGCAGCAAACCCAAAACTTCTTCATAAAACTTCAGCGTTTCTTTGCTGTCATCTTGAACAACGATTCCTATATGGGTAAACTGACTAGTCTTGAGAGCAGCATTCTGGTTAACTTGTCCGTAATGCGGTAGTGTATAGCCAAACCGTTGAAATAAAACCTGTCGAGCTAAGGGTTGCAGTAGCAGCATTTCTCGCACACCAACTGCTGGCTCAATAAAAGGACGGCTTTTCCTCTCTTTGTTGTAGATGACTTCCCAATAAGGGTTAGTGTATCTAATCGGCAAACCTGCCGCTTTTGCATCTTCTATATGATTTAAGATATTTAAAACATCTGCCGTTAAGCTTGTTGCCCAGCGATTTCCTTTAATTTTCATTGACGCTGTTCCCAAACCTTCATGGGTGGGGTTTTGCCAAACCATCAGCCGAATCAAACCATGATCTGCATTTTGGTGGTAGAGGCGGATTGAGCGTAAAGAGGAATTCACGCCATATAATTGATAGGCTACATCTGCGGTTAATTCACCCATTTCACCAATGCGATAGCCAAATTGCTCCCAATACTGAATTGCAGAAATTGGTTCTGGGATACCGATACAGACTTCATAGATACCTTCAATTGCTGTTTCTTGTTTTTGAGTCATATCAATTTTGGATTTTAGATTGGTTCAAAATAAATAAAGCTTTCGGAAAGATATCTCAGAAAGAATCCGAAAAGCAACAACTTTATTTTGTAGCTTAGAGGATGTTTTCAAAGTATTGGGCGAATGGAATTCGCTACTAAGCTAAACCACATCTAGTTTGCATATCTAAAATTTATATAACTTTTGTGGGGTGGGCATCTTGCCCGCCGTAATTATGCAATTTAAATGTGGAACAGCTTACACAAACGAACGCGAGTTGATTGCAACAAATGGACAGAGAAAACCCAGATACAGTAAGCGGTTTCCAATCCAAAATCTAAAATCTAAAATTCAAAATGGTATCACATTGAAAGTCGCTGGCTCACAATAAAAAGTCTAATTCTTATTATAGCGCAATACCGGTCAGTTAAGCCCAAAATCCTCTGTAGAGACGCGAAATTTCGCGTCTCTACATGCTTTTGGATTTACTGAAATTATGCATAAATTGGAGTTCAGATGTGGTGAGGTCGCGCCATTGACCCAATTGTAGATCATCTAATTGTAGGTGGGCTATGCTAACCCTAACCAGTCGCAAAGTCGGAAACCCTACAGCCGCAGTCATCCGCCGTACTTGGCGGTTTTTTCCCTCTGTCAAAGTCATTTCCAGCCAAGCTGTCGGTACATTTTTGCGAAATCTAATTGGCGGAGTGCGTTCAGGTAGTTGTGGCTCTTGTGATAATAGCCTAACTTCTGCTGCTTGAGTGCGGTAATCTTGAATTTCCACACCTGTTTGCAACCTTTTGATAGCATCTGCATCTGGAATTCGCTCTACCTGTACCCAGTAAGTACGTTTATGACCAAAACGCGGATGGGCGAGGCGATGTTGCAATTGCCCATCGTTCGTTAACAGCAGCAACCCTTCACTATCCCAGTCTAAACGTCCCACAGGATACACATCAGGTACATCAATATAATCTTTCAGGGTGCTATGTGTGGGAGCATCTTTTGTAAACTGGCACAGAACGCCATAGGGTTTGTAAAAAATAATATATCGGTAATGATTTGTCATTGGGGATTGGGGATACTTCCAAATTGAAGCACGAAGAAAAGGTTAGCAATTGTTAGCACTGTCACTTCAACTTTTTCTTAAAAGAGGAATAGAAAGAGTTGATGGTAGTATGGTAAATGCCAGTTGAATAGATAACTTTTAGCAAAGTTCGTTAAGCACGTCAAATTTAGGTCGGTTGTTACACACACCAGTCTGATTGTGATTAGTCATAATGTATAGGAATATGATTTGATTTCTGAAAAAATCTAAGTAGTATGTAGGGGAGCCAGTCCGCTCAAGGCGGGTTTCCCGACTTGAGCGGACTGGCGTTGTTTTATGGCGTAGCCTAACGCACCAAAACCTTTGGGTGGTGCGTTAGCCTTTGGCGTGACGCACCCTACGTATATTTCAATAATCAAATATGAGTCCTATAGTGTATTAGTGCAATTAAATATGCGTTATCTATAACCCTTCTAGAGACGTAGCAATGCTATGTCAAAACAATTTTTTTCGGAGATGGCTATTACTTAATCTAGTTTGATTTATTCTCGCCTAATTACTTAGTTTGAAATATATTTTGTACCATTTTTTTGTCTGCATTCGCTGCCGCCCTATCCAACTCTGCAATCTCATTGGCGTCTAATTGCCAACCCAATGCACCAATATTCTCCCTCGCCTGTTCCACGCTCTTTGCTCCAGGGATAGGAATGGTTCCTTTACAGATGCACCAATTAATTGCAACCTGAGACATAGTTTTGTTTCTAGACTGTGCCACCTCTTGTAAACATGCCAAAAGCGATCGCATTCCTGGTAATATCTGCCTAAATAGCAGACCTCGGATGCCTTTGGGCAAAGGGCCTTGCTCAGAGTATTTTCCTGTCAGTAGTCCCAAAGCTAGAGGGCTGTAGGCAATCAGTTTTATTCCCAACTCATCACAAAGGTCTTTGAGCTTTAGTTGGGTGACAGGATATGTAGACAACAAAGAGTATTGAACTTGCACAGTAGTAATAGAAACGCCTCGTTCAGCAAACTTTTTCTGCACTTGCTTAAGCCGTTTAGGCCCATAATTGGATAGTCCCACTCCCTTAACTAGTCCTTGCTCATACAAATCGGCAAGACCATCCAGCAGCCCTCCCTCTTGCCAAGGAGCATAGTTTGCTGTAGACCAGTGCATCTGTACCAAATCTACGTTTCTTCCCAGGCGTTGGGCAGATGACTTGCAAGCCTTTACCATTGATTGACGTGTCCATCTCCACGGGTAAGCAGCAAGCTTAGTCGCAATACAAATATTTTCTTTGCCTGAACTTACATATTCTTGGCTGAATCGTCCCAGGAGTAACTCACTGCGACCATTCAATCTTCCAGTTCCGTAAGAATCACCTGTATCAAATAAAGTCACACCGTTGCTTACACAAAGGTTAAACACCCCTTGCAACTGGTCATCCATACTTTCGTCGTATCCCCAAAGCAGTTGGTTGCCCCAGGCCCAAGTCCCGCAGCCCATACTTGGGAGGGAGAGTTTTTGGAGAGTCTGCATCTTTGCTCTCTGTAGATTGCCTTATTAATTATCAGGCATATAGTCAGTAGACCGAAAAGTTTTACGGCGTTGCTAAATTCAGGTATGAAAAAATGATTTTGCGTGATTTCAAAACTTTTGTAGAGACGTTGCAACGCAACGTCTCTACACCCAGATTCATACATTTAATCAGCAACGCCAGTTTTACGATATCAACTCTTGGAGACGCTCCGTGTAGATACAGCACTTTCGGCAGCTATGAGGTACATCCTCAAAAATGAAAGCTATGCTAGGAGGGGGCAAGGATAAAAACTGTATTCCATAATAGCGGGAAGCGCTGTATCGCTCTGTGATAGATACCTATAAATTTGATTGTTGTCTAAAAAACCGTATTTTTTGATATAGTTTCCCGAAAACTAGTTAAGAAAATTGAATGCCGATTATATTTCCGATAAGTCTATTGGGGAATTTGCAAGGAGCCAAGCTTTCTGAGTCCATGCGTTATTAAATAACCCGACTTCTGGCACTTCTAATTCAAATGAATGGGGTGGTGATTGTAGCAACAAGGGCGAACCTTTGTCATGGGACTCAACTAAATTAACTATCCAGGGAAGAAAGTCTAAAATTTCTTTTGGTAGTACAGTTAGCTCAAAGTCCCACATCAAATTAAGACCTCGACAGACTTGTCCCTTTCTGAACGTCGTGATTCTACCAGCACTCTTGTTAATAGCCAGTCGAAGAATGAATGGGCGCAATGGGACAAATTCATCAGGTGCTGTATAAGCGTATACATTTAGATAGTTCAGTCTCTGCCTATGATCCATCCAAGATGCGATCGGTGAATTACTACTATAAGATGTACCAGTTATGCTCACCTGCATATTCATAGCAGCAGCAAAGTTAGAGTAGAACTCACGCCTTAGTTCGCTAACAATATGTTTAGCTTCTGGGTTCATGGTTGCTACACCTATTACAAAAACGAGCGCATGGCTTCATAAGAGATAGTTATTATCAAACCGCAACGCGAAAGTTATTAGTCATTAGTCCAAGAGAAACCTGTCAACCAAAGCACAAAAAAAGACAGACGCCTTGTCTGCCCTCAAGACTTTAGAGTTAAATTCTTAGTTTTTAAATCTTAATAGCGGCGAGAAGAACCACCATCACCTCGTCTACCGCCAGAGGAACCGCCGTCTGTTTTGGGCTTGGCTTTATTAACTTTTAAGCTGCGACCCATCCAGTCAGCAGTATCAAGGGCCTCAATTGCTGCTGTTTCTTGTGCGTCTGATTCCATCTCTACAAAGCCGAAACCTCTCATCCGACCTGTTTCTCGGTCGATAGGCAATTGAACATTTTTTACCGTTCCGTATTCTGCAAAGACTTGCCGGAGGTCATCTTCTTTAACCTCATAAGATAGGTTACCGACGTAAATTGACATAGAATGTCTCCAGAATCAGGGGGTGTAGAGATTTAGATCCGCAGAGGTCTGTAATACAACTATATATAAAAACAAACTACACAGCCGAATTTAATCTTTCATGCATATTTTAACATAAATTGAGAAGTTATGTTCATAAGCAACATTATAGTTATCTGTTGATCTAAATACTCGGACAGTTAGCGAAACTCGTTTAAAATAAATCTACCAGCGATCGCACTGAATTTGAGGTCACTAAAAAAATTCAATTACTGAACTGATTTCTCTTCAAACAGTATTAGTAATTTTTAAATTTTATTCACTCAAAATTTCGAGAAAGTGCAATTAAATAAAATCAGTGCGATCGCTTGTAACGTAAAATTAGTTTCCATCCGGCATTTGCTAACACCTTGACGCCCATGTTTTGCGACTACCTCATCCAAATCTTGACTGCCCGTGTATACGATGTTGCCCAAGAAACACCACTTGAGTATGCCCCAAATTTGTCTGCGCGGCTGAATAATCAATTATTGCTGAAGCGTGAGGATATGCAGTCAGTATTTTCTTTTAAACTGCGTGGTGCTTATAACAAAATGGTGCAACTGCCACCAGATATATTGGCACAGGGTGTAATTGCCGCGTCTGCGGGGAACCATGCTCAGGGTGTCGCCCTTGCAGCCAATCGCTTGGGAACAAAAGCGATTATCGTTATGCCAGTAACCACGCCCCAAGTCAAGGTGGACGCAGTTAGAATGAGGGGCGGAGCAGTCGTCTTACATGGAAACACCTACGACGATGCTTATAGCTATGCGCGTGAATTAGAAATAGAAAAAGGTTTAACGTTTATTCATCCTTTTGATGATCCTCATGTCATTGCTGGACAGGGAACAATTGGGATGGAAATTTTACGACAATATCAGCAACCCATCCATGCAATTTTTGTTGCAATTGGAGGGGGCGGATTAATTTCTGGGATTGGAGCTTATGTAAAACGCTTGCGTCCCGAAATCAAGATTATTGGTGTTGAGCCAGTAGATGCTGATGCGATGTCTCAATCGCTAAAAGCCGGACATCGGGTGCGCTTGTCTCAAGTAGGATTATTTGCTGATGGTGTGGCGGTGCGAGAAGTAGGTGAAGAAACCTTCCGTTTATGTCAGCAGTATGTAGATGAAATTATTTTGGTGGATACAGACGATACTTGTGCTGCGATTAAAGACGTGTTTGAGGATACGCGATCAATTTTAGAACCAGCCGGTGCATTAGCGATCGCAGCTGCCAAAGCCTACACCGAACGAGAGCAAATCGAGGGACAAACCTTAATTGCTGTAGCCTGTGGTGCAAACATGAATTTTGATCGTCTCCGCTTTGTGGCAGAACGGGCAGAGTTGGGCGAACGCCGCGAAGCTATCTTTGCAGTCACAATTCCAGAGGAACGGGGAAGTATTCGCCAGTTTTGTGAATGTATTGGCAATCGTAATCTTACCGAGTTTAATTATCGCATTGCCGATGAAAAAACAGCCCATATTTTTGTCGGTGTGCAAATTCAAAATCGTGCCGATGCTGCCAAGATGGTAGAAACCTTTGAAGCTCAAGGATTTGAAACTCTTGATTTAACGGACGATGAACTAACTAAATTACATCTCCGGCACATGGTGGGTGGGCATTCTCTCTTGGCTCACAATGAATTGCTCTATCGTTTTGAGTTTCCCGAACGTCCTGGTGCATTGATGAAGTTTGTTACTTCCATGAGTCCAAATTGGAATATCAGTCTTTTTCACTACCGCAACAACGGGTCAGACTACGGACGAATCGTTGTTGGTATCCAGGTTCCCCCGCACGAGATGGAAGAGTGGCAAGCTTTTCTCGATAACCTGGGCTATCGCTATTGGGATGAGAATAAGAATCCGGCATACAAGCTGTTTTTGGGATAGGGGGAGGGGAGCAGGGGAAGCAGGGGAAGCAGGGGGAGCAGGGGGAGAAATATTACAATGCCTTACTCCCCACTCCCTACTCCCTACTCCCTACTCCCCAATATCATATTGGAGTCCCAAGTATAGAAGCCGATTTGGTTAGGAACCCTAGAGAATCTGCCTGTCCGATAGCCTCTAGATAATTCGTTCAGCACCTTATTTTTCACCTCTCGAAGTTGCTGAGAATCTAGTTCTCCATAAATTCCGGCGATGACTTCAGCAACGCTGAAAACTTTACCTGGATTTTCTTCAAACAGAGAGGTGAGGGCATCAATTAAGAATTGACCCTCAAAGGCTTTGAGCATTGGTACTGCTTTTGTTGGGGGTACAAAAGGCTTCTTGTTTTTGTTTTTGATGCTCTTAGAAGCACCATTGCGATTACTTGGGGCTACCAAACTTAAATCCAGAGTATAACAACCTGGCTCATCAGGAATAGTTACCCAGTAATTCCTTTCTCTGCCTTGGGTGAGGGAAGATTGAACCCTACCTTTAACTACTTTGAATACGTTGGAATCTAACTCTCCATAAAGCGATCGCACGATAAAATCGATATGACATACAGTACCTATCTGCTCTTGCAATAGCTGTTTTATGGCTTCCATTCGTGACAGAGCGTGATTATACTGTGGCAGCATGGGGATTTCTGCCACCTTCGTTGAACTATCGTTGTTCTCTAGGGCGATCTTTGGATCTGGAGATGTAGTTAGAGGTTGACTCTCTTTTGTATCAACAGCAGAAAAAGAATTATCGATCTCAACCAAGTCTTTGTCTGCAAGTTCTGATACAGACTCCAGCAAGTTTATTTCGTCAATGTCATCAAGAGGTGATAAAAACCGCAGAGGGCCTTCTTGGGAAACATCTGAGGTTTCATCAGCCGCCGTCAGACTTGATATCTGCTTACTGTCATCTGAAAAAGACCAGTTAGATAACAACGCTTCTACATGATCTAGCTGCTCCCGCGCCTGCACAAAGAGGCGTTCATACTCTTCTGTGAGGTGAGCATAATAGTCTCGTAATTCCAACAGTGGTGAGAGAAAAGTGTCTGGGGGTGTTTCTAGTTGTCCATTTTGAGTCATAAGGCTTTAATCAATTTAAATCGATGTCACTTTTGTAAGACATTGCTCTAGGTTTTGCTTTGTGAGATGCTGGCTGGGATTTCTTAGGCGGTTGGGGAGGGCGACATCTCTCACAATATAAGGGTCGAGGCCCGAAAGTCTCGCGCTTTGTCAGATCGTTACACTCTTTACAGACAAACTGGAAAACACGAGTATGAATCTGTCTTTTGTGCGCCCTGACAGTATATTCTCTAACATCAATGAATTTACTTGCCATAATCAGGATTGTGAATTGTTCTCGGATGAATGTGCTATCAATATAGCTATTCAAGCAAATCAAGCTGCATCAGTGTGTGTTTATGTAGAAGTTTTATTCAAATCAGTGAATTTGACACCTATCATAAAGTGCAGATGAGGATCTTGATAGTTAGCTATTGACTATTCTCTCAGCATATAATTGGTGATGAGGAAAGACTACTACCATTTTTTAGGCGCAGGCAATTTTCATCGCCATCATCAGAGAAATTGGGGATGGGGAAGTGCAGGATTATTCACTTACACTGTTTGTCAAATCAAGTTATTGCCAGTGTGTCTGCATTGGTAAGGTTTGCGATATTCCCCATTCAAATGATGGAAATTACCTGCCAAAAAGTTCAACCCCTATTACAGGTGTTACACATTCGACCTAACCCGCAATGCACAGGATGAATCCACCCGTTGGCTAGCAGCACAATCTTTAGAGAAAATCGACCTTGGCAACTCGGATGCGATCGCCTTTGGGTCATCCGCTACAAGCCCTAGCTATCTAATTGGCATACAAAGCAGGTAAGCTGAAACAAGCATCTAGCAGTAGTGAAAAATTAGTGATAGTAAAGTTGCCTCGCCATCGCCCACAACGAAAATTCAATAATGCCAAAAAAATAATTTTAGATGGCATAAGCGTTTTGGGCTACTCGTTTAAATCTTTGTGAGAAATCCGGGACTGACTACCAAAGAACAGAGACAGAAAAACTCAAAACAGCGATCGCGCAAAAACTTCAGGAGATGGTGAGGTTAAATAAAACTCGCATCAACTACCTAGACAAATTCCAGCAGATGATAGCAGAATACAATGCTGACTCACGCAACGTGCAGATATTCTTCAATGATTTGATTAACTTTGCTCAAGAATTGGGTGTTGAAGATAAAAGAGCGATCGCCTGTCTTTGAATTCAACAAATTTATAGTTCTGGCACCTGTAGGTTACGTTTATTACCTGCGTAATGCTTGTAAATAATTTCTGGAGAGTTACCAACCCACCTTCCTACATCCTTCGCATCAATATCAGCTTCCAGGCAAAGAGTAATAAAAGTGTGTCTGCATTGGTAAGGTTTGCGATATTCGGTGATTACACCCTGTTTTACAAGTTGAGTTACGATTCCATCTATATGTGTACCATGATGATTTTTGTAACCTTTCCAGGCATGATTGAGAAAATCTCCAAAGTCTACTATGCCGCCCTTCTTGCTTCTAAAGATAAAGTCATCCGGGTTACAGTTCTCAGGTTTGATAGAGTCTAAAATTTCACGTTGCTGATTATTAATCGGAAAACGTCTTTGGCTTTGGGTTTTTAATCCATCTTTCAGAGCTAACCCTTTAGTACTGATGGTAATTGCTTGCTCAAAAGTAATGTATTTATCACTAATATGCTTCCATTGTAGAGCGATCGCTTCTGATGGTCTGCACCCAGTAAAAAATAATAATTTTACTAAAGGAGCATAGTAGTTGTAGAGTTTGCTCTCTTCAAATGCTTGAATTATGCTATCTCGTTCTTCCTTAGTGAAGGGATTAATCTCATATTCTGCCGATTCTGACTTCGCTATCTGAATATCTTTTGCCATACTTTGGAAGGGATTTGATTCAATCAGCTGACTCTTAAGTGCCCAATCACAGCAAGCATTTATATTTGTCAAAGTACGTTTAGCTGCATTAGCACTGAGATTTGCAAGTAAATAGTCTCGAATTGCGATCGCATCATCTAAAGTTTTAGTTGGTAACTTAGCAATGTGATTGCGATACTTGCGGTAGTCAACCGCATAAGTAGAAGGACTAACCTGTGGTTTTTTAAACTCAGCGTATTTTTCCCATAATTCTCCCAAGTTTGGTTGGGGGTTAGGTGAAGGGGTAATTGGGGTAATTGGGGTAACGGTGCTTAATGATGCTGCTGGTTTGTACTTAACTAAACTGGCATCAAACTCTCCATAGTCAATATCCCTCTGGATTTTTGTCGCCAAAGCCGATGCTTGATGTCTTCCAAAAGGTGTATCGTCGTGCCTTGTTGAAAGATAGAAACGCTTGGTTTTTAGCTCTCCAGTGGGGGTAATAATAGGATGAGAAAAAACTAATTGGAGACTGCCGTTAGAGTTCTTTATCTGCACCGAACCCCGACTGGCAATACTTTGAGATTTTTGAGATTCCATAAGGGTAATTAACTGGGGTAAACATCTTTACCTTTCCACTTTACCCCAGTTTTACCCCAGAAATGTATATTGGGGTAAACACCTTTGCCTTACATTATTACCCCAGTTTTACCCCAGTTGTTTCCCCAAACTACCCAAAATTACCCCGAAAATCTCGGAAGCCTCTTGAAACCAGCCCTAAAACCCCCATTAAAAAAGGGCTTCAAAGCCCTGTAATCCTCATATTTCTTTAAAGGCGGCACCCGGATTTGAACCGGGGGTGGAGGTTTTGCAGACCTCTGCCTTACCACTTGGCTATGCCGCCACAGCACAATTCCCTGAGCTACTTTAATGTTTTTAAGGTATTTTAGTAGCCATAGGACGCTAGTTAAACCATGATAGCATAGGATTCTAAGGTAGAGATAGTGGGTTAACTGGAGTTTCTGGTAGTCTTTAGGCGATCGCTAGATGGACACCATGAACCAAATCCAAAGTTTTTCAGGTAGACATAGTAGGATGGTAGTCTTTAGGCGATCGCTAAAAAGTCCTGATTTCAGAATAAATAAGTTATGAGTTTTAATTCCTAACTCCTAACTCCTAACTCCTAACTCCTAACTCCTAACTCCTAACTCCTAACTCCTAACTCCTAACTCCTAACTCCTAACTCCTAACTCCTGACTTCTTACACCTTGACTTCATCGGCAAAACTACCCCATCGAAGAAAGTGAAATGGGCCGGCGATAGAACCCCAGAGACGTTCATCGGTGTCTAAATCTCTTCCGCGATCGAGGCTGAAAAATTCTTTAGCGTCAATCTCAAATTCGTTATCCAGATAAGTATTTTTGCCGTCACGAACCACAATGCAGCATTTTCCAGGTTCAACTCTGCCTTTAAAGCTATTACCTGTCCACTCTACAATCATGTTGCAACCTGGCATTTTTTCTAATTGGTCAACAGACAACTCTTTGAGGCGTTCGGGTTCACGAGATGCACCGTAAAATTTTTGTTCTTCTTTAACGGTGTAGTGTTCAATAGCAATGTGGTTTTCTGCCGGAATCAACTTCATTACCCGCATCCGGTAGGGTTGATTGAGCATAAAATCATAAGCTTGTTCGAGAAACAAACTTACTCCTGAGAACAGTTCCAACGGAAGGGGACGGATACACACGCGAATGTGGGCATAAAAAGGCGGATTTTCAAAAGCTTGTTCTTGATTGCTAAAGTCAGCTGCCATCCACCGCGCTAAAGTGGCAATATCAGTAGAATGAGTCACGTCGCTTCGCTCCGAATTCAAAATTCAAAATTAATAATCCCCATACTTCGGCTACGCTCAGTAACCATAAATAAATTTAGAGGCTTGGATCATGAGTCTGTTTCGGTCATTACAAGATGAGCAACTAGTTGTTTAAAAATTATCTAGGATTATTTTGACACTTCCCAGACTGAAAAATCCTGGCTGTGATACCTTTGGTGGGGTTTGCCTACGCAATTTTTCAATTAGCTATTACGATCGCATTTAGTTCCAGAGTGCTTAAAATCCCATTGCTTCGGCTACTGCACCCAATTTTGCTGCAATACCCTGTTTAAATTGACTGTGATTGTGTTTAATAGCTGTATCTGGATCTTTTAGACCATTACCTGTAAGAACACAAACCACTGTCGCCCCTGTAGGAACTTGGTCTTTCACCTGCAATAACCCGGCTACAGAAGCGGCGCTAGCAGGTTCGCAGAAGATACCTTCTGATCCTGCCAAAAGTCGATAAGCGTCGAGAATTTCGGCATCGGTAACGGCGTGGAAATGTCCCTGACTTGCGGTTTGGGCTGCAACAGCTAACTCCCAACTCGCTGGGTTACCAATGCGAATTGCTGTCGCTAGGGTTTCGGGATTTGCTACTGGCTGACCGGTCACTAAGGGGGCTGCACCTGCGGCTTGGAATCCCATCATTCGGGGTAAACGATCGCACTTCCCATCTTGATGGTATTGACAAAAGCCCATCCAATATGCTGTGATATTTCCCGCATTGCCCACGGGGATACATAACCAGTCTGGGGCATCACCCAGCGCATCAACAACTTCAAATGCTGCTGTTTTCTGCCCTTCTAGGCGGTAGGGATTGACCGAATTCACCAAAGTCACCGGATAGCTTTCGGACATCTCGCGGACAATTTCTAGCGCTTGGTCAAAATTACCTTTAATTGCCAATACTTCTGCCCCGTACAGTAAAGCTTGAGCTAATTTGCCCAGCGCCACATAACCATCGGGAATCAGTACAAAGGCATTCATCCCCCCACGTCTTGCATAGGCGGCGGCTGAGGCTGAGGTGTTGCCTGTGCTGGCACAAATTACTGCTTTCGCGCCTTCTTCCTTAGCCTTGGAAATTGCCATAGTCATCCCCCGGTCTTTGAAGCTGCCGGTGGGATTAAGACCGTCGTATTTTACAAAAACCCGTACTTGTCTGCCAATGCGTTCTGCGATCGCAGGCGCTGGTATTAGGGGTGTGTTACCCTCTAACAGAGTGACAATCGGAGTTTTTTCGCTAACAGGCAAGTATTGGCGATAGGCTTCTATCAGTCCGGGCCAGGGTTGGCGATGAGATTTAGCAACAGACAGGCTCAAAGTCACGGGATTTAAAATTTATTAATGTATTGGATTGGATATTTAGAAAGGGTGGTATAGGGAAGTGCAGGATGGGGAAGGGGAAGAAAGTGAATTTTTCTTTGTCTTGTCCCAGTAATAGTCCCCTAATTCCAAAATGAATATTATGTAAGAATATTATTTTTTGTGGTGCAGGCGTTTGATTTTTCCCATTTTTATTTTATGTGAATGTCAGTTTATCATAACCGCCAGGGCGACCTGGGGATGCTGACAAAGTGAAAAATGATAGACAAATTTATAGGGCTTACGTAAGTACTCTCTGAAACACTTGTTTCTACTTTGCAAAAAGCTACTTTTGTGCAATGCGCTCCGCGAACGTATTATATGTGTATTTTACCACTTTAATCGTCGCCATTTTTTAACTTAAAATACGCAGTAACCTACTTTTACTTTCTGACTTTTCACGTTATTAAAACTTACGCACTGTACAAATGCATCATGATGTGCATAAACGATTAATAGGTTGTTTTAGGCTTTTCTTAATTATCGTGCGATGCCTACGGCGGTCACTGAGCCTGTCGAAGTGCGGTAAACTACGTAAACAGACCATGCTGTAGGGGCATAGCAATGCTGTGCCCTTACGAAAGATATGGTTTTTAACCTTTATCCATAATATTTGATATTTCTTGTCAATGCGTAAGTTCTAGTTATGTGGAAAAGCTAACGATTGACCTAACCCCCTAACCCCCAACTCGTCGCTCTAAGGGGGAAAATTCAAAGTCTCTCTCCTTAAAGGATGAGAGAAATAGAAGTGAGGTTTTCCAGATAACCTGAATTGTCAGCTTTCCTTTGGGGTAGGTTTATCCTTCTTTTGATAAAGACGTTGCGCGTAGCTTGCTTCCACAAAGTGCTACAAAGACTCTACACTAACGGCAAGTGCATTTTTCCTAATCTGGCGTAATTTAATATAATTTACAGGGAATTATTTACGTAAATTATTCAATCACAGCAAGTATAGCGATTCCCATTCAGATGCGGTACAAGATTATATTGCAAGGTGTAGGGGCACGGCACTGCCGTGCCCTTACGGGTGTACCTCACGTAAACGAGAACCGCTATATAATTAATACAACTAGAATTGGCAGGCTATCAATTAAGTATTGCTAAGTACCATCAAGTGGACAGAAGCTTTGCACACTTGGGGCAATGTTTTCTCAGGAACACAGCCATTACAATCGCTGTCTCTTATGATTTAACCTGAAATCCATTAGAGTAATTGATTGAAAATATATAATAATTTAATAAAGCTTAAAAAAGCAATATTATAATATTTCTAATGGTGTGAGTTAAGTTTTGGATTTAATTAGCGATGCCTACTTGTTTACCTAGTGTTTCCGATCGCGAGTCCCAGGCTAACTGGGTCAGTAAGTTAACCAAGTCTTATTATCAAGACGATCAGCAAGCTAAGTTGATGCATTTACAAGCAGAGGTAGACTCTCTGTTGCAGCAGTTGGAAAACCTGAAACACCAACGTCTAGCCGAAACCAACCAAAAAGAATAATTCAGTTTTGAAGATAGCGATGTCTACGACGGGCTATGACGCTCGATAGCGCAGCGTTAGCGACGCAGGAGCGTCTGACTCGCTACCGCTTCTCTACGAGACGCTGCGCGAACGCTATCGGCCTCGGTTTTCCCCTCTCTAATCTAAATTTAAGTGAGGAGTAAATTTGAGCAAGGGGCGTGCCAATACGGTTCGGATAAGGTTTTTTAATGACACGCCGCTAATCGCAAAGACGCGATAAATCGATGTCTTTACAATAATCAGTCCTCTGTAGAGACGGCGATTTATAGCGTCTCTTGCCTTAACCGAACCGTATTGAGGGGCGTGCTATTCAAAGCCCTGATTTGTCTCTGACCAGCGCCTCAAACTGTAGTTATGAGCATTTTCGACTAATAAAGCTAAGGATTGCACCCCTGAAAGCTTGGCCAAGGCAGATAGTCTTTGTAAGTTATTTCCTGTAAAATCAGTGTAAATAACTTCATTGCTATCAGACAAAATTATAGTCCGGTCACGGCGTTGCTCTGGGTTTTCCCCCTGAATTTCAGGTGTATGCTGATTCAACGATGCTATTGCGCCTGCTGAAATAGTCAGTATTATTTCTGGTTGACCGTTATTTGTTAAATCAATCACTTGAACCGGCCAATCACCCAACTTTTCCTGCATCTGCTCAAAACTAGGAATAGCGCCACCCGGAACTTCATCAGATTGCTGTAAAGATTTCCACACACTCGATAACATTACCTTCACCCCTTGGGGATTTTGTTGATGCAGTTGTTGTAGAGTAATGGGAGATGGTTGTACCCATTCCAGCGCTGCATTTGTTAAAGCTAAAGGTTTGGGTTGGAGAACATCGTTTTGATTCTCTGGGATTTTTGGGCCAGCAGCTAATAGGCGTAAAACTTTACCCCGTAGTTGCACCGCTTTGATAGCGGCTATAGTAATTTGTTGTTCTCCATTTGGCAACCAGACCACAATTTGAATTTCCGGGTCAGAAGTGATTCCCAAAGTTTTCCACAAAAATTTGGCAGCGTCAGTTTTGGGTAAGTTGAAATTCTCAAAGGGGGAATTTAGCCAGCGTTTCCCGTCATTAAATGCACTCACCTCCACCTGATACCATTGGTTATCTGTGAGTTTCAAGTCTGCTGAGGAATTTGGTTGCAGCCATTCTGTGTTAGTAACTTGAGTGATTGGTCGGACTGTACCGACAATTTGACTAGGGTGAGTAGAGGATATTTGCGATGCACCCTCACCATTAAGTCTTGCTAACAAACCTTGAATATAGGCAAGATTATCTTTTGTAATTTTTGGTTGCGCCTTCAACCAAGAATTAGCATGTCCTTCTCCCTGCTGAACTGCTAAAATCAAAGCGAACCAAGCTTGCAACTCTCGTCTATTTGGGTTCACCCGCAACGCCGCCGCCGTGCGATTCCACAACCGTTTTTTATCAGCTTTGAGTAGGGTAGCAATTTCTTGGGCATTGTTTGGCGACGATTCAAACACCTCTAAAGCTTTCTCCCAACGACCATCAATTAAATCTGCTAGCACTTCTTGACTAGGACTTGCCCAATTTTTCTGGGCTTGGGTTTTAGTAAATTGGGAATGCAAGCCAATCAAATCCATTTGGGCTTGCGCCGCCTCTGGTAAAACTCCTTTGTGCTGTTTCTTGATGAAATTCAACCATCCAAAGGCTGGTGTCCACAGTCCATTACGGGCAATTGACAGGGCATTTTGGTATGCATAATCCTTGAGGGCTGGTGATTTGAGGGTAATCGCCTCCAATTGAATTGGTTTGAGGAATAACTTCAGAGGCTTGACTTGGTAAACCTGTAAGTGCGGTTCTAAACCTATAGTTTGATCAATAACTAACTCTTTTGTACCATCACCAGTTACCTGTTGCCATTTGGGTAATTGTCCATTGGGACTAGTCCACGACAACATTTGTAGTAAGTTTGTGCGTTCTGGATTGTAGTATACAACGTGACCGTAGGCGATGGCTGCGCCAACGTCTGCGACGAACGCACCAGTTCCTTGTTGACGTTGACCCCGCAAATTAAACCAAACACCTGGTGATGGTGTCCCGTCTTCAAAGCGTTGCACTTCAGTTAAAGGTAGGGAAATGCTGATATCCTGGGGTTCTGATGTCCCATCAAGTGAGGCAGAAATCACAAAGGATTCATCTGGCCCAGTTACAGGTAATTGAGTTGCTAGATAGTAGTAATTTTCTGACTGAGATTTAAACTCTAACTCTTCTGAGCGTTCATAAACCCTGAGTTCAACGAGTTCTTTACAATCAGATTGACAATTAGCACGCTGTTGAAAAACTGGCAATAAAAAGGAGTCTTCCGCATTTTGATGTAAAGGCAGAGTTTCCCCAAATATTTGGTTTTTTTGACTCAAATCGAGTTGAATTTGTTTGAGAGTTTGGGGGCGTTCGTGCTTACCAAGGGGGATTTGTGCCCATGTAGGTAAAATTTTATTTAGCCAGCTTACCTGGTCAGGATTGAAGATGAAGAGAATACTAATCCAGGCCAAAGCCATAATTAGACTAGCACTACTTAAGAGAATTGCGTAGGCGCAGCCCGTCGTAGACATCGCTAGCATTGACGACGACCAACTTCCCCGTTTTAGCTTTTTCTGGGGTTTTTTTACGATGCGTTTCACCATACCTGCATGAGATTTATTTTGTTTAGAGGTTTTTGGCGTCAGCTTGCGTGAACGATTTAGCATATTAGTTTTCAATCAATCCAGTGGATATTTTTGGGCATTGGACACAAGAACCACAAGAGGCACAAGAAGCAGAGGGGAAACACTTAATGCAACCTCTCCCCTACTCCTTACTCCCCACTCCCCATTCCCCACTCCCTATTCCCTAATACCCTGTTATACTCGCGCTTTGATAAGTTGCCCAGAAAGATTAAGTCTAATTTGGGACAAAATACGTAAATTTTCCCATGTGAACGCTAGACAATAGCGAATACACTTGTCACTTAAGTATGTGAGCAGAGTGTAAAAAGTTGAAAGGTATACTTGTTAACAGCAGTCATAGCAAAACTTGGATGCTCGCATGGTTACTAATTGCGGCAGTAAATGGAGTTGCACAAAAAGCACTAGCACAAGAGTACACAGGAACTACTCAGGCGCAGGACAGTATAGATTTAAATTCTTCTTCCCTCTCCCCAGTAAATCCGATGGCGCAAGTTACATCGGTTTCTCAACTCAAGGACGTACAACCCAACGATTGGGCATTTCAAGCATTACAGTCTTTGGTAGAACGCTATGGTTGTATAGCTGGCTATCCAGATAGCAACTATCGCGGTAATCGCGCCTTAACTCGATATGAATTCGCCGCCGGTGTGAATGCTTGTTTAGATAGAGTCAACGAATTAATCACTACAGCCACCAGCGATTTAGTCACCCGCGAAGATTTAGCAATATTACAAAAATTGCAGTCAGAATTTGCCCCTGAATTAGCAACTTTGCGGGGTCGTGTCGATAGTTTAGAAGCCAGAACTGCCGAAATCGAAGCCAACCAATTCTCAACAACAACCAAACTCAGTGGACTACTAATAGTTGGCATTCAAGGACGGACTAGCAATCGTGGTGATGTGAATCCTAGAGATGGACAAAAAGATACAAATGATGCGGGGACAAACACTAATGTTATGTCCCTGGCGCAACTATATTTAACTAGTCAAATCACTCCCCGTAGTTATTTATTTACAGGTCTTTTAGATGGTAATGGAAAAACTACACCTAGATTTACCAATAGTGTTTCTCGGAATGATGTTTTTCTTGGTTACGAATTTCCTACAGATAGCTTGATTGTAAGTGACCTCAATTTTCATTGGCTGGTAACAGATAAATTAGCAGTAATGGTGGGAACAGAAGGCGTAAGTATGCCAGCTGCTTTCCGAGGCCCCAATCGGGTAGAAAGTGCTGCAACAGGGCCGTTGTCTTATTTTGCCCAAAGAAACCCAATTTTAAATATGGGATACGGTCACGGTGGTATAGCTATTGATTGGCAATTTGCTAAACGCGCTAGTTTGCAGGCAATTTATACTAGTTATCAACCAGGAAATCCCGGTAAAGGTAGCGGTTTATTTGATGGAACCACGACTACAGGTGTGCAATTGCTGTTAACACCAACCGATACTCTAGATTTAAGTTTGTACTACGTTAACAATTACTCTTCGGATGGTTGTTTACTAACCTTTGTTGGCGATGAATGCTTAACTACAGTTAATACCACTACCGGAAAATCAGCACCGTTGCAAACTAACGCCGTGGGTGCGACTGTAACTTGGCAAATTTCATCCCGTATTAGCGCAGGTGCATGGGGTGGTTATACTAAATCTTACATTCCTGGGCAATCGGGAAATGTAGAGACGACCAATTATATGGTGTTTATGAATTTCCCTGATTTATTTGCTAAAGGAAATTTGGGGGGAATTTATGTTGGTCAACCTCCTAAAATCACCAGTAGCAACTTACCTGTAGGGAATAATGTTCCTGATTTTGTCAATACTGGTTTAGGACGTGCAGGTGGACAACCAGGGACGACCACTCAAATCGAGGCATTTTATCGTTTTAAGCTAACAGATAACATCAGTATTACACCAGGAATAATTCATATCTTGGAGCCTGGTCAGACGCCAGATAGTGACTCAGTGACTATCGGCATTCTGCGGAGTACTTTTCTTTTTTAATTCTGCTTATCGATAAATATTATTGAACTTAAATCTTGACAGATACTTATAGCTCAATACAGTTCAGTTAAGGGCGACTGGCAAAAATTTTGGGTTTTCGAGACGCGATAAATCGCCGTCTCTACAAGTGTTTTGGTCTTATCTGAACTGTATTGACTTATAGCTGATTGGGTACAAAACCAATAAAAATATCTTTTTAATCAAAAAGTGGCGTTGCTTATTCCATGTATGAAAATGATTTTGCATAATTAGGACTTACGCACTGTACAAGTGTATCGTGATGTGCATTACCTAAAATAGGCTATTTCAGACTTTTCTTAATTATCCTGCGATGCCTACGGTGGTCACTGAGCCTGTCGAAGTGCGGTAAACTACGTACATAGACCATGCTGTAGGGGCACAGCAATGCTGTGCCCTTACGAAAGATATGGTTTTTAGCCCAATACGGTTCAGTTAGAGCCAAAAACCTTAAACTGCGTAGGTTGGGTTGAGGAACGAAACCCAACATTTATCAGAATTTGTTGGGTAACACTAAAGTTCAACCCAACCTACGTAGAAGTTGAGTTTTAGGCTTAACTGAACTGTATAGCTTCATAACAGCAGGAAGCGCTGTAACTAAAAATTAGCGCTTAAACCCAAACGAAAAGTGAATCCAGGGCTATAGATGCGATTAACTCGCTCATATTGCTCACCGAGTAGATTTTCTAAATAAACTGTCAATCCTAAATTGGTAGTTAAAGGTATACGACCCGTGAAATCTAAATTCATGAAAGATGGTGCAAAATCTGTAGACTTGTCAGTAGAGTTAGCGAAGATGGATCTACGAGCGCCGCTATTGTAGGTAACATACAAGTTAGCCTGCCATCCTGCATTTTCATAACCTACACCAGTTTGAAGTACAGAGTAGGGAATCAAACCTAATTGTAGACCTTTTTCTGAGCCTGTTTTTATTTGGGAATCTGTATAAGTATAGTTGAGGAAAGTTGACCAGCCAGCCGCAATTTTTAATTGCAATGCTGCCTCTAAACCATTGGTATCTACTAATCCAATGTTTTCCCATTTTCCGGCGATAACTCCCAAGCGATCGCCTATACTACTACCAAAGTAAGTAAACTGTCCAATCAGATTTTCCGAAAAATTGACATCTACTCCCGCACTCCAACTAGAGCCAGTTTCCGGGCTTAAATCAGGATTAGGTCTCCAACCATGAACCGTATCATAAACATACAACTGATCTAACCCAGGATTGCGTTGTGCCCCTGCCCAACTTCCCCGCACTGCTACTATTGGTGTGACAGCATAACGTAACCCAACACTAGGGTTGAGATAATTTCCAAACTGGCTATCAAAGGTTTGCCTTAGCCCTAAATCTATCAGAAAATCATCGCCAATATTCCAAGTATTGACAGCAAATAAAGCCGTATTGAACAAACTCCGATCTTCCTTTTCGTTTTCGGCAATCCTAGTAGGATCTGTACTCAAAACATCACCGATTAAATCGGTGTTTTTCAAATCTAATCCCCAACGCAATTTATTCTTGGAAGTAATTTTCCACTCATGATCGACTCTGGCTGTGAGTTGTTGTGTATCTAAAGACCCTCTACGATAAAATGATGCTCCTGTAGGGCCATAAGTGCTAAAATAATCTTGGTTATAACCAATTGAGGTTGTAAGATTAGAGCTTTCCCCATTACCTAGTCGAGTTTTCCAAGATAAGCCAACATTTAAACCATCGTGGTCTAATCTATCTCTTTGGAGAGGAAAACCGAAATAAATTAAACCGCGACGACTGCTGAGTGCAGTAACATCTACATTCAGAGAATTTTTCTTATCTAAATCTACTCCAATGCTACCAAAGTAAGTACTTGTAGCTGTGTCTGCATTTGATAGAAATCCCTGCTCATCACGATTTGCTGCACCTAGAGGGACGCGGTAACGGTTATCTGTAAAGAATCTTTCAAAGCTAAAGTTGTACTTGACATTATCAGATGAACCACCATAAGTTACTTGTTGATTATTTAAACTTAATGAGCCAAATTCTGCACTAGCGCTCAATTTAGGTTTGCCATAACCTTCTTTAGTTATGATATTTACAACTCCCCCAAAGGCTGAAGAACCATATAAAGCGGAGGCTGTACCGCTATATAATTCCACTCGTTCAATAGCCTCTACAGGAATGCTATTTAAATCAGTTCCACCATGATAAGTGTTGACATTATTGTTAATTGGTCTGCCATTAATCAAAAATACAGACTGATTAATTGAGGCTCCCCGGTAGTATGTACCTGTGTGAATGTCTGCACCATGTCCGACATCATTGATTGCAAAACCAGGCATTCTTTTCAAAATATCGGCTAAACTTGTAGCGCCCTGCTTTTGAATTTCTTCTTGATCAATTACGTAAGTTGGAGTAGATTGAGGTAGGTTGTCTGGTTCTGCAATCACTTCTATAGAAATGTCTGCATCATCGCTCGGAGTTTGCTCTGTTTCTAGCTGAGTTTCTGGATTAACTTGATTCGGTGCAGATTGTTGAGTTAATAATTCGGCATTAGTGGCGGGTAGCTCGATTTCACTCAAACTCGAAATATCTGAAATCACTTCGGTTGATTTATCAGTATTTCTCTGCTTAATTTCACTCTCAATTGCAAAGCCAGGAAACGTTATCAGTAAACTCGGTAAAGCTACTGTTAGCAACGAAAAATCCTTTTTCACGTTCTCTTTCACACCAAGTAAAAACAGTCACAAAGTAGTATTCTTGCTGTAATAGTAAAATTATGTCAAAAGACAGGCTGTCAAACCATAGATTTTGACCCCTCTCCAAACCTCTCCCCGAAACGGAGAGAGGCTTTGAAACCCAGTTTTAGTTTTTTCTCTCGTTGTATGAAACCACCCTGCTTTTTAAGGGGGGTTAGGGGGGATCAATAAGTGTCTAAAATCACAGCTAACTACTTTTCAAACAACCTCTAACGAGACGCTGCGCGATTGCGGTTTGTTTTTCTGTCTTGTGACCCCAAATAGCATCTGACTTTTCACGTTATGTGGAAAAGCTAACGATTGACCTAACCTCCTTCCCTACCAGGGAAGGGGGAATAATGAACTACCTCTAGCTAGCTTCGCTTGAGCTAGAGGTTTCTGCATCCTCTAGCTTGTTTTTAGCAAAGTTGCTTTGAGATTTCTGACGCTTCTTCGCCCCTAGTTGCCTCATACTTCCAGCTTGCTTTCGCGCCTTGGTGGATGAAGTAGAGCTAGACGACTCTGCGTCTGCGAGGACAGTTCCTGACCCCGGCAGATTCCCTTTACTCCAATAAAGCATAACCTGGGCAGCAGCAATATCTCTATCCTGACGATAACTACAAACACCGCACTCATGTACTCGGATATCGAGTGTTTTCTTGTGCTGGTGTCCACATTTAGGGCAGGTTTGAGAAGGCTTTACAAGGCGGGTTGGAACCTCGATAAATACACCACCAATTTGTTCTACTTTATATTTGATGGCGTTGCGTAGCATTCCAAATCCAACATCAAGGATAGACTTATTTAGTCCAGCCTTTTGTTTATGCGAAGAGCCTTTTTTAGGTTTACTAGTCATGTTTTTGACAACTAGAGTTTCAGTTGCCACCATGCTATTACTGCGTGTTATTTGTGTGGCAACTTGGTGTACCCAATTTTGGCGTTGGTTAGCAACTTTGCGGTTAAGTTTACTAACCTTTAATTGAGCTTTTTTAAACCGTCTAGAAGCTTTTATTTTTTTCTTTCTATTCGGCGCACGTTTACGTCTTTTATCCTTAGATGCTTTTTTGATTAGATGTTCTGCATTCCTCAAAAACTTGGGAGCATCAATTTGTTGGTGATTTTCACCATCAGTAATTGATAAAGCAGATTTACATCCAAAGTCAATACCAATAGCACCACAGGGTAGAATCTCTGGTTTGAGAGCTTGGTCTAATACATTGACAGTAATTGAGGCGTACCATTTACCATTACGATAAAGAATGGTGCAAGTAGTTGGTTTGCCCCAATATTTAGCCTGTCCACGCATTTGAATACGCCCAATCTTAGACAGACCCAAATACCCATTCTCTCCGTCTGACTCTAGCTTAAAACCTGCACAATCTGGATAAGTCCATCCCGAATAATGCCGAATTGATTTAAATCTAGGTCGTTTACCCAATCCCTTAAACCAACGTTCAAAGGCGTAATCAACACGTTTTAAAGTTGCTTGTAGTGCATGACTTGGAAGCTCTTTATATTCTAACCAAACTTCTTTAAACGCAGGTAAACAGTTTTGCTGCTCAAAATAATCAACTTTGTGATTATAGATTTTGTACTGGTTAAATCTGTTGTTTACTGCGGCATTGTACAAGTCCTTGTGGAGCTTTCGGTGATACCGCAATGTTAATTCAGTTTTTTCATTTGGGTATAAACGAAAGGTCATTCGTCTTGTTGCCACAGTATGTTTTTGTTTCCCTTCGACTACGCTCAGGGTAAACCTCCGAAATCTGGTATATTAGTCAGAATACATCAGACACGGTTACTTGTCAAATGCTTCCTCGCAAAGGGTCACATGCTGTTTTCTCTATTCACTTGCACTTTGTTTTTATTACCAAATATCGCAAACAGGTAATTACTGCACCAATCCTTGAAAGGATGCATGAGATTTTTGCAAATATTTGCATTAAAACTAATTGTATTTTGATAGAATTCTCAGGTGAACAAGACCACGTTCATTTGTTGGTAGACTACCATCCAGATAACAATATTTCTGATTTCACTTCTAGTTTAAAGTCTGCTAGTAGTAGGGTTATTCGCAAAGAATTTAAAGAACATATTGACAAGTTTTACTGGAAACCCCTGTTTTGGTCTAGCTCTTATTATGTTGCGTCAAGTGGAGGCGCACCAATCGACAAATTAAAACAATACATTAAAGATCAAGATGCGCCAATCGAATAAATATGGATTGGTTATTTCCACTTCGTTCCAATAACCCGCTCTGATCCCTACCCTACTAAGAGTTGAGGGTAGGGACTGCCGCGATGCGTTCAAAGTCTCTCTCCTTTTAGGAGAGAGAAATAGAAGTGAGGTTTTCCAGATACCGTGAAAAGTCAGAAATAGCATAAACAACAAAAAGGACGGGGGTTAGCCGTCCTCTGTCTCTCAAAGGTTTGTCTAATCAGATTTCTACTTTATTTAGTATTCTCTCTATTAACCACCGGCGACAGCTGGGACAATACTTACTTCATCGCCATCTTTCAATGCTGTATTAATACCATCTAAATAGCGGATATCTTCGCTATCGACATAAAAATTTACAAATCGGCGTAGCTTCCCTTCTTCATCGCACAACCGCGATTTAATCCCAGGAAAGCTTTGTTCTAAGGAGTCCAACAATTCAGCAATGGTGTTACCGTTGGATTCTAGACTAGCTTGGTTATTAGTCAAATTCTGAAGAGTCGTCGGAACTAAAACTGTTACAGCCATAGAAGTACAAAGTGAAGAGTGAGGAGTGAGGAGTTAGGAGTGAGGAGTTAGGAGTTAGGAGTTAGGAATAAAAAAACTCATAACTCATAACTCATAACTCATAATTAAACGAGGACTTGTTGCCATTCCAAGCGATCCAGAGTACGCGATCGCTCTAGGGCACGTTCAAAGCTATCTAGTTTAGCATCAATAGTCAAGGGTTCGCCAACGTAGCCTTGGATTGCTTCTTGAGTTTTCAGACCATTGCCGGTGATGTAAATCACAGTCGTTTCATCTGGATCAATTTTGCCAGCTTCTACCAGTTTTTTCAGCACGGCCACGGTTGTACCGCCGGCTGTTTCTGTGAAGATGCCTTCGGTTTCTGCCAGCAGCTTGATGCCATCAATAATTTCTGCATCATTGACTGATTCAATGTTACCACCAGTTTTCTTAGCTAACTCCACAGCATAAATGCCATCTGCTGGATTACCGATCGCTAATGATTTAGCAATTGTATTCGGTTTTACTGGCTTAATAAAGTCGCGTCCTTCTTTGAAGGCTTGGGCGATAGGTGAACAACCTTCAGCTTGAGCGCCACTGAAACGGACGCTCTTGTTTTCTACCAAACCAACTTCGATAAATTCTTGGAACCCTTTATATATTTTTGTAAAGAGTGAACCAGAAGCCAAGGGAGCAACAACATGATCCGGTAGTTCCCAACCTAGTTGTTCCGCAACTTCAAAACCTAGCGTCTTGGAACCTTCAGAGTAATAAGGACGCAGATTAATGTTGACAAAACCCCAGCCATGTGTATTAGCAACTTCTGAACAGAGACGATTGACTTGATCGTAGTTGCCCTTGACGGCCATCAGAGTGGGACTATAGATCAGGCTACCGATAATTTTACCGGCTTCTAAATCTGCGGGGATGAATACACAGCAGTCTAAACCGGCATGAGCTGCGATCGCAGCTGTAGAATTTGCCAAGTTACCAGTGCTAGCGCAAGAAACGGTAGTGAAACCCAACTCTCGCGCCCTTGATAGAGCAACTGAAACTACCCGATCCTTAAAACTAAGGGTGGGCATATTAACGGCATCATTTTTTATATAAAGCTTATTTAGACCCAGGCGACGGGCAAGGCGGTGAGAACGAACCAAGGGAGTCATACCCGTTCCCACATCTATTACATTGTCAGTTGCAACAGGCAAAAAGGGACGATAGCGCCAAATTGAATTGGGCCCAGCTTGAATTGTTTCACGAGTGACAGTCAGACGGAGGGCGTTGTAGTCATACTTGACTTCTAAAGGGCCAAAACATAACTCACAAACATTACTGGCTTTGAGTTCATATTCCGCACCACATTCCTTACACTTCAAGGCTTGAAAGTAGGCAGTGCTGGTTTGGGTTTGGGTTTGGGTTTTGATTGCCTGAGTCATAAACTAGCTTTCCCTGTTTGTCTTTCTGGGTTTGTCTGTCTGCTGTCGTTTGATACTAACACGAGCAAAAATACCAGTCAAACATACCCGACTAAAAATGTCGGGTATTGCTAGTATTTGTAAAAATTATTTCTGTAAAATTTTTATATACGTAAACGTTAAAGCTAGTATTTGCACGTAGAATATACTTGTTAAAAAATTAGAAAATAGCTCAATATACTCAGTCTTAACACTGATTATTGATATGATTAAATTGCATTTAATCTATGATGAATTTGCATTTATTGAAATTACTACCCAATTTTGAGTGATCTATATCACTTAAATTAACCTTCTATTTTTGATTTCAATCACTTTACCAAGTAGTAAACACAGATGACAGCAGACGTTCAAAAGTATTGCTATATATAAGTTTTATCCTTTTTAACCTCTGATGAAATCCCTAAAATTGCTATGTGTGTTGCCAAAATGAAGCTGATCTTTCAGCTTTGATGCACTAATTCATCGCTAAAGAAGTTACTTATTTCCACGGAAGTCTTTATTGGCTACAAAAGCTACATTAATATTTATATCGAAGATTCAGCAGAACACAGTAGTAAGTTACCCGTATTTGCGATCGCTAGCTTTGATAATCAACGTTAAGCGTCAAACAAGTAAGCAATGACTTTTCTGCCTATTGCCTCAATCTAGTTTTTCAGGAGTGTCAATAAGTTAACTCCTCAAATAGACATCTCCGAAACATCAACGTTTTGGCTCGTCTAATCGGTAATTCTTTAAAGAATTGCCGAACTTTATCCTGTCTCAAAACCCAAGATACAAGTTCAGCAAATAAACAAACTATTTTTATGGTAAACCGAAACAAATCTGTCAACAAGCAGCGCCAGACCTACCAATCTCTAGTAGCAACTGCATTATTAACTAGTAGCCTTTTCCAATTTCTTGCACCTGTACTAGCTGAAGGTACGGCTGCGGGTAAAGAAATCAGCAACACGGCAACAGCGACCTACGAAGATCCTAACGCACCTGGGACAACTATAAATGCTACCTCTAACACTGTTAAAATAACCGTGGCAGAAGTAGCTGGTATCACTGTGACGGCTGTTGGTAGTCCAACATTTAAGACCGATACCAACACCGATACTAAGATTAATGCAGGCGACGTTCTGTACTACAGCTACAAGGTTACCAACGTTGGTAACGACCCTACCAAATTCCGAGTTCCTGATACAGTCAAGATTACTGGGCCTGGTGCAGTTGAGACAGGAAAACACGTTGAATACTTCGTCGATGGCACAGGCTGGACACCCATTATTGGAGATGTCACAACAGGTTCAATTAAGCCTGGTGAATCTGTACTGGTTCGGGTTCCCATACAAGTGGTTTCAGGTGCACAGGATAAAGAAGTTATTAGCGTTGTACTTGGTGACACTCAAGGCGATGCTCAAAACGTATTACGGGAATCCGGTGGTGGTGACCTTTACACCGTAGACAACACTGGTACAGACAACGGTGATATTCTAGGCGATCCTGTTAATGGTGTACGTGAAGCCAGTGCTACCGTACAGGCGACGGTGAATGCATCCATCAAGACCTATGCTTTAGCTACATTGCTCAAAACCCGTAGTGCCTACGAAAATGCGGGCACAATTGGTAGTATTATTGACGACAAGCTTACTTACGATTTGAGCTTGCGAGTTGAGGACACAGACCCCACAGGTAACGGAATTACTCCCGGAAGCCTGACAGGTACTCAAATCAAACTTGATGGTAATCCTGCCTCTCGCGTCTTGATTTCTGACGCAATTCCTAAAGATACCCAGTTTGATAGTGTTGTTAAGGCTCCTGCGGGTTGGACAGCAGTATACAGCACAATTGCAGCCGAAAATAATAAGGCTAATGATACTACCGTAACGGAATGGTCTACTCTTCAACCCACAACAAACAAAACTACCATCACCCGTATTGGTTTCATTTTTAACGGTAATATTGCTCCTGGTACGACAGTGACAGGCTTCCAGGTGAAAGTTGCTGTTATAGGTACTCCTACTGCACCACTGAAGGTAGCAAATATTGCCCAAGTATTTGGTGCTACCTTGGATAATGACGCTGATTCTACTAACGACTTGCTAGTTTACGACGAATCTGGCGACCAAAGTCCTAGTAACTACAACGGTTCAACTCCTCCTGGGCCTGATGTCAACGGAGATGGTATTCCTCGTTCTATCCCTGCCATTAATATAGATGACGGTTATCTATTAGACCAGAGTCAAATCGACGCTGCGGGTACTGACGCTGGTAACAATAACAGTGGTAGTGGGTCTGGTGGTGAAGTCAACTTATTTACGATTGATATTGTTGGTAACAAATCCGTTCTCAATGGGCCATTAAATGTTCCAAGTGCTATTGGCCCAACTAGCAATGATGATGATTTTACTAACAAATCATCCTTGGTTCCATTAGATAAGTCAGCACCTACTAGCAAATTTGACCCATCAGCAGTGGCCTTCACTAATACATTCCAAAATAACGGTGCTCTGGCAAGCGATATCTCTCTGATTCCCACAGGTACTATTAATGGTACTCCCATTAGTCTAACCTCCGGCACTGTAGTCACCATTACCTATCAAGCCCTATCCCAAAAATATGTATGGGACGAGGCGAATAAGAAATTCTTGTCTGGAACTACTGTTGCAAGTGGTACGAATATTGACGCTACATCTAAATACATAACTCTAGCTGGCATCACACCGGGTGGTAGTGTCACCTACGGTGTGGAAGTGAACCTACCCGATGGTACTCCACTTTCTACGGATACACTAAGCGGCTTCCCTGTACCCATCACCGCCTTTATTGATGATACAACTGGTGGTCTTGGTACTGATGCAACTGTCGAACCCAGAAATACAACCATTAACCGGGTATATACTGGCTTCTTAAAACTGGTCAAAGAATCACGCATCCTTAAAGGAGATGGGCCTGATATCGCGGCTGGTCAAGATACCTTCAGTACTACTGACAAAGCCCCTCGTCCTGGCAATTACATTGAGTACCGAGTTAAGTACACGAATATTTCCGATCCTCAAGGTGGAAGTAACAATAATATCATCCTTAATGCCAACAATGTAAGTATCACTGAAGATGGCACTATCGGTGGTACAGGTAATAACTGGGCTTTGGATAACGATCTCGACCAAAAAATTGATACCCAAAACATTCGGAATTCCGCTCAAGATTCTGGTAATGCGAATATTTCTTTCTTTAGTGGTAGTCCTGCCACAAATGTTGCTGCTGACCAACAAGGTACAACAGTCAATAATGATGTTACAAAATACGTAGTTAAAGCTACAACCGCCGTTACACCGGGAGAGGTAAGAACATTTACTTTCCAACGTAAGGTTTTCCTCAACAACTAACGATAAATGATTTATGAGGGACATCTCCATCAAAAGATGTCCCTTGTTCAATGCAAATATCCAATCAATTTTAGCAGGTAATACAGATGAAACGTTTATCAATGGCAGCTTTAGGAGCGATCGCACTCATTGCTACAGTACCATTTGTCAGTCAAGTGCCGGGAATGGCTTCTCTATGGCATTCTACAAGCGCGATCGCTCAAAATGTCAAACCTCAAGGCCAGTTACAGTTGCGCTTAGAGGCAGAAAAGCAAGTGGTGGCACAGGATCAACAAGGTAAGCAAAGTAAGAAATGGGAACCTTTGAAAGGTCAAGCTGTGGTGCGACCAGGAGATGTGCTTCGCTATACCTTGACCAGTGAGAATAAGAGCGATCGCCCAGTGAAAAATTTGGTTCTTAATCAACCTATTCCCAAAGGAATGGTATACGTACTTAAATCAGTTTTTGCCGCTAATAATACTAAAGTTACTTACAGCATTGATGGCGGGCGCAGCTTTGTCGAAAATCCTACTGTTAAAGTTACTCTTCCTGACGGCAAAGTGGAAACAAAACCAGCACCAGCAAATGTTTACACCCATATCCGTTTGCAAGTTCCTTTAGTTGCAGCTAAGACAACAGTTAAGACGACTTATCAAACCCAAGTGCGCTGATTGAAATTAGGTTTGTCCTTGGTCATTTGTCCTTTGTAATTAGTAAATGACCAAGAACAAATTTTATGCAATATTTCACTAATTAAAATAAAGCATATTTAAATTCGGACAATGTTTAGTAAGTACCATTTAATAATTTATATTTCCCTAAATGAAGCAGTGCTTTTATTAATAACAAGTCTGGCATTCCAGAGGAGATATATCCAGTGAGCCGTTCTCAAAACCAAAACCAAATTACTTCTAGCAGTAGCTGGTATCAAAGGTTAACGGCTACTGTTCTTCTGGCAAGTGTTTTGCATACTACTATACCTCTACCAGCGATCGCGCAACAGACTAAGAATCTGATTGCGTCTGTGCCATTAACAAATCAAGCTACTTATACTTATACAGATTCTACTAGTAATTATAAATATCAAGGAAGTTCTAGTCAGCTTAATGTCAGTCCTAACCCATTAGTTGACCCATTAGGGCGGATTTTAGGTTGCGCTGGACAACTTTTACCTGACTATACAGGTTTTTCAGTTGGAGTATACGAACCTAATCCCAGCGATCCAACAGGGACAGAATTGGCAAGCTTAGTGCCTCTAACTCGAACAGAGTTGCCTGATATTCCTAATAACAAGGTTTCCGGTGGCAAATCGCCAAATATCGAGAATAGTAATCCCTATTTTATTACCAATAACCCTGCGGGTGTTTACAATTTCCTCCTTGATCCTAACAAGGGTCAAACTAATCCAGGTAGAAGCTACATTTTTGTAGTCAATCCACCAGCAAATTCTATCTTTAAACAACGACGCATCAAGATTGAAATCATTGCTAGCACTGGCACTGAAGGTAATAATCTCGTGCGTTATGTCGCTACTTCTTTAGATGGTCAGCCAATTAGTATTGTAGGCGAGACAAGGGTTGAGGATACGGTTGTTTTAGTTAACAATGCTGAAACCCAAGCACTGAAGTTATTTGCCTTTGATTTCAGTACAAATTTGTGTCAACCCAATCAGATGCAGAT
Source organism: Nostoc sphaeroides (assembly GCF_003443655.1). Lineage (NCBI taxonomy): Bacteria > Bacillati > Cyanobacteriota > Cyanophyceae > Nostocales > Nostocaceae > Nostoc > Nostoc sphaeroides. The sequence goes on along the minus strand of NZ_CP031941.1, from coordinate 6,137,586 downwards.
TATCAAAACGGGCGATCGCGCTACTGCTGAACCTGGAGATACAGTAATCTACCGCCTCTCAGTAAAGAATCTCGCTGATGCTGGTTTAAATAATTTAGTTGTCACCGACAACTTACCTTTAGGATTCCAGTTCTTGCCTAAATCTGTGCGGGGAGAATTGGATGGTCAAGCGATCGCTATCACCTCAGAACGCAATGGAAACACGGTAACATTCCGCACGGATGTAATAATTCGTACAGAGAAAGTCTTGAATATTGCCTACGCGGCTCAATTAACAGTCGATGCTTTGCGCGGGACAGGTCGTAATAGTGCGATCGCTAATGCCCGACGATCTGACAACGGTTTTAGCACTAAGGATGGCCCAGCAACCCACCAGTTAAAAATTCGTCCAGGAATCGTTTCTGATTGTGGCACAATCATCGGTCGCGTGTTTGTTGATAAAAACTTTGATGGTGAACAACAGCGTGGTGAGCCTGGAGTCCCAAATGCGGTGATTTTTCTGGAGGATGGAAACCGCATCACCACAGATCCGAATGGTTTGTTTTCATTAGCCAATGCCTTACCAGGAAACCATACGGGTGTACTAGACCTCAGCAGTGTACCCGGTTATACTCTGGCTCCTAATAACAAATTCCGCGAACGGAATAGCCAATCTCGTCTAGTGCGTTTAGAGCCTGGTGGCTTGGTACGCATGAATTTCGCAGTTACCCCCGCCTTTCAGGAGCCAGTCAAGAAATGAAACCTAGACTGCACTATGTAAATACATTTAACTTGAAGTTGATGGGGGCGATGCCGGTAGTAGCTCTCAGCCTTATTTTGTATCCTGCAATAGTCAAAGCAGAACCCGTCAATGAAAATCTCTTTTTTTCTGATTCCCCTTCGCAAGTAGATAAGGGTGTTGAAGATCCTAACTTTTCACTGGATCTGGAAACCTCACTTCCATTCCTCTCCCCTTGTAGGGGAGAGGCTTTGAATTCTCCCCATCTTTTGGGAAGTTCGTTAGAACTTTCCTCAACTTCTTCAGCACCAACTACTGGTACTTCAATTCCAGATACCCAGCCAAGTGAAACAGAAATACAACCATTTCAACCAGCAACCTCCGTAGGTTTACCCAGAGGCTTACGCAAAATAGCCGGAATCAAGAACGACGGACGCAAAGACACCGAAACACAGTTGCAAGCTTCTCCAAGGCAAATACAACCATTTCAACCAGCAACTACCGTAGGTTTACCTAGAGGCTTAAGTAAAATAGCAGGAGTAGAGAACGGGCAAGGGGTGAATGAAAATCTTCCCGTGTCCCCCACTCCCGCCATTTCCACAGCAATTAAAATTTTGACTCCGACGGCTGAGGGCGTTGTAGATGTACCAGCTACCACAGTTATTGTGCAATTTCCCGTTGGCAGCCAGGTGGAATTGCGGGTAAATGGCGTGTTGGTAGATTCTTCCTTGGTGGGACGGACAGAAAGTGATGCTACCACCAACTTAGTAACGCAGACATGGTATGGTGTCTCGTTAAAAGAAGGTAAAAATACCATCTCTGCACAAGTAGTTGGAGGAGAAGAATCCCCTGTAACCGTGCAAGTTGCAGTCAGGGGAGCGCCACAGCAACTAACTTTAGAAACTGTTGAGTCTCGTATCCCGGCAGATGGACGTTCCACAGCGACAATTCGGGGTCAACTCATCGATGCAGGTGGCAATCGCTCTAATCGTGATGCTGTGGTCACTTTGATCGCCACTGCTGGGGAGTTTGTCGGGAAAGACTTCAAACCCGATGAAGCAGGATTTCAAGTGGAGGCGAAAGCGGGGCAATTTACAGGGATTTTACGATCGCAACTCAAGTCCGAAACTGTCCGAATTCGGGCGATCGCTAATGATTTGGAAGCCTTTACTCAACTACAATTTGAAACGGCACTGCGTCCGAGTTTGGTGACAGGGGTAATAGATTTACGTTTGGGCGCTAGAGGTACAAATTATTACGGTAGTTTCCGTGATTTCCTCCCTCCTGACAAAGACAACGGCACGCAATTAGATTTCCACTCAGCAGTATTTGCCACTGGTGCGATCGGGGAATGGTTATTTACAGGTGCATATAACAGTTCTCGTAGCCTCAATGAAGATTGCAACTGCGATAATCGTCTGTTTAGAACTTACCAATCCAGTGAGCAAAATTATCCTGTCTATGGTGATAGCTCGAAAGTTGATGTCGTCGCTCCTTCCATTGACAGTGTATATCTGCGTTTGGAGCGCTCAACTGGTATCCCCGGATCTTCCCCTGATTATGCCATGTGGGGGGACTACAACACAGAAGAATTTGCGCGGCGATCGCAGCAATTTACTTCTATTACCCGTCAACTTCACGGTTTTAAGGCTAACTACAATTTAGGGAACCTACAAATTACAGGTTTGTATGCCAACCATTTAGAAGGGTTTCAACGGGATACCATTGCTCCTGATGGCACTAGTGGTTATTATTTCCTCTCTCGCAGAATACTACAACCAGGTAGCGAAAATGTTTTTATCGAGTTAGAAGAACTCAATCGTCCTGGGACTGTATTAGAACGCAAACAGCTTAACCGAGGCCCAGACTACGAAATTGACTACGATCGCGGCACATTATTATTCCGTGAACCCATTCTCCGCACTGATATTGATCAAACCGGACAAGTATTGGTACGCCGGATTGTTGTTAGCTATCAATACGACAGCGAAGATTCTGATAGCAATATCTATGCTGGTCGTTTGCAATATAACCTTTCCCGCAAGCTGAACCAGGAAAGCTGGATCGGAGCAACTTACGTCCAAGAAAATCAGGGTGTGCGTGACTTTCAACTCTACGGTGCAGATGCGCTGATTTCTTTGGGTAATCAGGGTAACTTAATTGCAGAATATGCCCATTCCACTAATGATTCTGATGTCATGGGAAAGGTTAGCGGTGAAGCGTTCCGCCTGGAAGCTGAGGGACAGATTACTAATGGAATTCAAGGTCGTGCCTATTATCGCTTTGCTGATACGGGTTTTGCCAATAATGCTACTATCAGCTTTGTCCCAGGACAAACTCGTTATGGAGCGCAGGTTACAGCTAAACTGGCCTCAACCACTAATGTCAGAGTGCAATATGACCACGAAGACAATTTTGGCATTGCTCCCCAACCGCTAGATACCTTTGAAGAACTATTTACACCGCGTTCTGAAGCGACACCTGGGAGCAAAGTTGATAATTCGCTGACGACGATTTCCGCCGGGATTCAACAACGTCTGGGTAAAGCTACTATTGATGTGGATTGGATTCATCGTCATCGAGAAGACCGCATCCCCGACAGCGCCCTAAGTAGTACTTCTGATCAACTGCGATCGCGTTTTTCGGTTCCCATTGCGAAGAACCTGACTTTTCAGGCGCAAAATGAACTAAGTTTATCTTCTCAAAAAGATACTGTTTACCCAGACCGTACTATTTTCGGGTTAAATTGGGCAGCAATTCCTGGTGTAAATATCAGTCTGGCCCAACAGTTTTACACTAGCGGTCAATATTCGGGTAATTCCATCACCAGTTTGAGTGTCAACGGTGAACATAAACTCGGATCAGATACTACTTTGACCGGTCGTTACTCAATTTTGGGTGGTGCGAATGAAATGACTACTCAAGGAGCGATCGGTCTAAATAATCGTTGGACTATTGCTTCGGGATTGCGGCTGAACTTAGCTTACGAACACGTATTTGGCAACTTCTTCGGACGGACTGGAGCAGGCCAACAATATGCCCAACCCTTCGCTGTTGGTCAATCAGCATCTGCGATCGGCTTTGATGGTGGCGATAGCTACAGTGTGGGGCTAGAATACTCTGATAATCCACAGTTTCAAGCTAGCGCCCGTTATGAACATCGTTCTTCTTCTAGTGGTAGCAATACAGTAATTACCGCAGGTGCTACGGGTAAAATTTCTCAGTCTCTCACAGCTTTGGTACGTTATCAACAAGCTGGTTCTTCCAATCAAAAGCTTTCAGGATTGGGAGATACTGCTAACTTGAAGCTAGGTTTAGCTTACCGCGACCCCAATAGCGATAAATTTAATGCCTTATTGCGTTATGAATATCGCCAAAATCCAGCAACCATCCCTGACACCATCCTGTTAGGAAGTGGTACGGGTTCCCAAGACCATACTTTTGCTTTAGAAGCTATTTACGCTCCTAACTGGCAATGGGAATTCTACGGTAAGTATGCTTTGCGTAACAGTACTTCTTACATAGCCAGTGATTTAGCTGGTACTAGCACAGTAAATCTGGCGCAATTACGCGCTACCTATCGTTTGGGATATAGCTGGGATTTGGTGGGTGAGGCTCGTGTAATTAGTCAGCCTAACTACAGCGAAACAGGGTTTGTGGTGGAAACAGGTTATTACCTCACGCCTAACCTGCGCCTTTCGGCTGGATATGTGTTTGGAAAAGTTGACGATCGGGATTTTTCTGGCACACGTTCTGCAGGAGGCGCGTATTTAGGCTTTACGGTTAAACTCAACGAATTGTTTGACGGGTTTGGACAACAAAAACCTGTTTCACGCCAATGAAAACAGAGAGAGACGCGCCATGGCGCGTCTCTACAAGGGGCAGATTTGGAATTGTAATTATGACTAAACCAAAATTTCAGGGCAGATATCGAGTAGAGTCCACACGTTTACCAAATCGGAATTATGCTGCTAACGGTTCTTATTTCGTGACAATTTGTACAAGCGATCGCTTGCATTTTTTTGGAGATGTGATTACAGGGAATATGCAATTATCAACGATTGGAGAAATAGCCCAACAATTCTGGGCAGAAATTCCAAATCATTTTGCCTACACCTACACAGATATTTATGTCGTCATGCCCAATCACGTACATGGCATTATTGTGATCGACCGTCCCACAAATGTAGAGACGCACCATGGTGCGTCTTTAGCTTTAGCCGATGATGAATTTAACAAATTTTCTCCGTTAAAACGGAATTCATTACAAGCAATTATCAATGCCTATAAATCTTCTGTCACCCGTTGGTGCAGAAAAAATGGTTATGAAGATTTTGCTTGGCAGCCTCGATTTTATGACCATATCATTCGCGCCGATGGTTCTTTAGACCGAATTCGAGAATACATCATTAATAATCCCATCAAATGGGACAAAGACAAAAATAACCATACAAATTTATGGATGTGATGTTTCCCACAATGTAGAGACGCGCCATGGCGCGTCTCTAAAAATTATCAGGCGCGTCTCTACAAATTGTCAATTTATAGCCAGGATTAATTAAATTTAAAATCAAATCTATTTTTCACTATTTAAAAGCGATCGCCAGAGTAAATCTGAATACAGATGGTAGATTATCGATGATTTTGGGCAAGCTAAAGACTAGAGCTTTATTTGAGGTGAATCAGCCCTTATTGATGATTAGGGTTAAGGTGATCAGCATTTTTTAAAGGTTATTTTATGGTGATTTACTAATGAAGAATTTATGGCAAAATTTTAATATTTTTGGCTGGGGGCTGATCGGTGCGACATTAGTACTTCAACCTACGTCAGCGCAAGCTCAATATATCCAGCGATCGTTCTTAAATCCCGGCTTTGAGTCACCTGTTTTTGGTTCTGCGGGTGAACAATGTTACGTTCAAGTGGATCAAAGCCTAATCCTTGGTTGGAGTACAACTCATGGTTCAGTAAAAGCAGGAACAGGTAACTGTACTGGTTATACATCTCCAGGGTTAGTACCGCTCATTGAGATTTGGACTTCAGGATTTCTTGGTGCTAATACAGCAACCAATGCAGGGAATCAATTTGCTGAGTTGAATGCTGAGGAAGCTTCTGAGTTGTATCAGAATATATGCCTGATTAAAGATGAGACGATTACATTCTCTTTTCTACATCGTGGACGTTCAAGTGCAACTGTTGCTGATGTAGCGAATTTTTTAATTGGACTAAATACTAATCCAACATCAACTATTTTTGGCACGTTCTCAACAACTAGCAGTGGAACAGTTACGGCACAACCAGTAGCACAGAATGGTGCAACTATTCCTACTGTAACTAACAATAATGCAGGAAATGGCTGGGTACGATACTCTGGCACTGTTCCTTATACTGGTGCTAGTGGGAATCAACCTGTAGGATTTGCGGCTGTTTCCACAGCAGGGGGGGACAATACTGTAGGTAACTTCCTTGATGAGGTGCAATTTGCAGGGTTACCTGTGGTCGAGTTTACAGCAAGTTCGGGTGGTGCAGCAGAATTGGAAACTACCCCAACAACTAACCCCCCTAAACTCAGAATCGTTGGTTTTGTGCCAACTGGAGGAATAAGCGTTCCTATCTCCGTGAGTGGTACAGCAGTTTTGGGTATAGACTTCACTACAACATCAGGCACATCCACCTTTAATGTCACTATTCCTGCGGGTAACTACGACGGTAGTGATGCGACTAGTGTCTTTACCATTCCTTTTACTGTCATTAATAACAACGTTCCTCAAGGTGTGAGGACAATCCTATTCACCATAGAAACTTCAGATAGTTTTTTCGCCAAGTCAACAACAACTTGTGGTGGTTCCCCAACGATCGCTTCTGACTATACCATATATGATGATGATTTCCTTAGCGGCAAGGTTTGGAATGATGCCGACAATAGCGCTAACGGGACTTTTACTAATATTAATACTGGCTCGGAAACTGGCACTAATGCAGGTAACTTGTTAAATGCTATTCTCGTTGATTCTAACAATACAGTATTAAAAACAACAACTGTTGCAGCCGATGGGACTTACACCTTTATCAATGTTCCCCTGAATCAAAGCAATGTTAAAATTCTCTTAAGTACAACTGCTGGCACTGTAGGTAATACTGCCCCTACAGCATCGCTCCCTCCTAACTGGGTCAATACTAGCCCACTAACAACAGCTGCTTTTAATACTGATACAAACATCTCTAGTAAGGACTTTGGAATTGAGCAGTTGCCCGACACTAATAATGTCATCGGCTCTACAAAAAAAAATCCAGGGGGAACCAATACTGTACAAGTGCCAACACTATCAGGCACTGATCCAGAAGATGGGAACCTTAGTTCTGGCAACAGTTTCAAGATTGTTAGTCTACCAAATAATGGGACACTGTATTACAACGGTGTAGCTGTGACAGCCAACCAAGTTATTACTAATTATGATCCGACCAAACTAACAGTAGATCCGAATATAGATGACCTTACAACGATCGCTTTTACTGTAGCCGCAGTAGACAAAGCAGCCAAGGAAGATCCTACACCTGCTACGGTAAATATGTCATTAACTGGCAAAGCTCAATTAATTTTAGTGAAGCGCATCACCCGGATTAACAGCCAGAACTTAACCGATATTGTCGATGGTCGCAGCGACGTTTCTTCTAATGCTGCTAACTATGTAGCATCTTCTCATGACACTGATGATGATAGCACTAACAAATGGCCTACTAATTACTTGCGCGGATTGATTAACGCTGGGATAGTCAAACCAGGGGATGAGTTAGAGTACACGATATACTTTCTCTCCAATGGTCTAGCTGATGTAACTAGTGTGCAAATCTGTGACTTAGTACCTACCAATACTACTTTTCTTCCTACTGCTTTTAATGGTATGACTCCTAGTGATGGCGGCTTACCAGGAGCAGATCAAGGTATTGCTCTTGGGCTTGGTTCTAGCACTCCTACAGCTTATCTTACCAATGCACAAGATGGCGATCGCGGATATTTTTATACAGCTAACGAATCAGGCATCCCGTCATCCTGTGGTAGTAACACTAATGGGGCTGTAGTAGTGAAGATCACGCGGAGTCCAGATTTGTCAAATCTACCTCCAGCAAATGGATCTGGGACTCCAGCTAATTCTTATGGCTTTGTTCGCTTCCGCGCCAGGGTGAAATAGGGGAAGGGGGAAAGAGGGGTTTTTGATTTTTGCACAGATATAAGAGTGAAAAACAATTGTTTTGGATAACGCAAATTAATCAAAGGTTGAATTTGCGGTTTTTACCATATTTTATTTAAATTCAATTCAAACCCAGGTAAAACATCTTCACCAAATACAGTTGTAGGAGATTTTAATATTTCTACCTCTTTCTCTAAACGAAAAATTTCTACTGTTTTATTCTTCGGATCAAGTAACCAACCTAAACGAACGCCATTGTTAATATACTCTTGCATCTTTTCTCTGAGTTTTTTCAGAGAATCACTACTAGAACGCAATTCCACCACAAAATCAGGTGCGAGAGGAGAAAATTCTTCTTCTTGTTGAATCTGAGTTAAAGCCTCCCATTTTTCGTTACTTACCCAAGAAGCATCGGGTGAGTATACCGCACCATTAGGTAAAGTAAAACCACTGGAGGAATCAAATACAATACCTAAATTTGTGCGATCGTTCCAGTTCCATAGTTGAGCATTCAAACCAGAGTTTTTCTTACCTGTCCACGGATACGTTGGAGGCATAATTATAACTTCTCCGGTTGCAGTACGTTCTAACTGCAAATTTTGATTAGCTTGACAAAGTTCATAAAACCCCTCGATACCCAGATTGGGAATATTCAAAGTGATGGCGTTCATAAGCTTTAATAGTGAGGTTTTGTGCTTATACTAATTCTAGACATAGGAGTGAAAAACAATGCGCGTCTTTACAAATAACAGACGCAAAATTTCGCCTCTCTACAAGGGTTATGGATAACGCATATTTAATTTCACTCATATCTCTATTTTCTCAGATAGATAAAGCTTGCCTAACTTCAACTGGTTCACCTGTCAAGCTAAAGGGGCGAACTTCGGTAATTTTTACCTTTACTAACTGTCCTTTCAATTCTTTGATGTCGCCACTGAAGAATGTCAAACGATTACCGCCAGTGCGTCCCATCACCTGAGTTTGATCTTTGGGATTTTGGTCTTCTACTAAAACTTCTTCGATGCGTCCAAAGTAACGTTGCGATCGCTCGGCTACTTTTAAGTTTCCTAAATGATTCAGGCGTTGGAGGCGATCGCTTTTAATTTCTTCACTTAGCTGATTGTCCCACAAAGCGGCTGGTGTCCCTGGACGCGGCGAATATGCTGCTGTATTCAACATATCAAAGCCAATATCTTCCACCAGTTTTAGGGTATTTTCAAACTGTGCTTCTGTTTCTCCAGGAAAACCAACAATCGCATCAGCACTAATGGAAGCATCTGGCATATACCGCCGAATGGTATCGATAATCCGGCGATATTTCTCATGGGTATAACCCCGCGCCATCGCCTTTAAAAGTTCATTATCCCCAGATTGAAAGGGAATGTGGAAGTGTTTGCAGACTTTGGGCAACTCGGCACAAGCCTTAATTAATCTTTCAGTAAAATAACGGGGATGACTAGTAGCAAATCTTAACCTTTCAATTCCCGGTACATCATGGACGTAATAAAGTAAATCTGTGAAGTTGTGCAGATGCCGTCCTTCTGCTGTTGTTCCTGGCAAGTCTCTGCCGTAAGCGTCAATATTTTGACCGAGTAAAGTAATTTCTTTGTAACCTTGCCGTCCTAATTCTTCCATTTCAGCCCGGATAGCTGACGGGATGCGCGATTGTTCGACACCGCGCACATTGGGAACTACGCAATAGGTGCAGCGTTCGTTACAGCCGTAAATTACATTTACCCAAGCTGTGACTTTACTATCCCGTCGCGGCTGGGTGATATCTTCAATAATATGAACTGACTCGGTTGCAACAACTTGGTTGCCCTCAAACACCGACTCCAGCAAATCTTTGAGGCGGTTGGCGTGTTGTGGCCCCATTACCAAGTCTAATTCTGGGACTCGCCGCAATAGCGCTTCACCTTCTTGCTGGGCAACACAACCTGCAACGATAAGGGTTAAATCTGGCTGCTCATGTTTACGCTTCGCTTGTCTGCCAAGGTAAGAATATACCTTTTGCTCGGCATTATCCCGAATTGTGCAAGTATTGTAGAGAATCACATCTGCATTATTCGGATCTTCTGACCATTCAAAGCCCATGTCTTCCAAAACGCCAGCCATGCGTTCTGAGTCAGCTTTATTCATCTGACAACCGAAGGTAGTGATGTGGTAGTGGCGTTTAGAAGTGGTCATGTTGCTTAGTTAACCAGTTAGAGTGAGGTTATTCTTTAGCCTCAAAGTCAACTTTATCATAAATATCTGATAGAGGGATTTGAAATTGAATAGAGGATAGTGTTAAAATATTACTCTCTTCTTCATACTCTGAAAAAATCCATTTATTTTCGTCAGTTTTAGAATACTGTTCTACATGATTTTTGTATTGATCGATCAGAACATATTCTTGAAAACTGGGGATGGTGCGATAAGCCGCAAATTTTTCATCTAGGTCATAGCTTCTGGTAGATTTGGATAGCACTTCACAAATCACTAAGGGATTAGTAATTGTATCTGTACGTCCCTCAGAAAATTCTAATGAACCTGCAACAACCATGACATCAGGATATGTATGAATTCGTTTTTTGGGAATCCATAGACGTTGATCGGCGATGAATACTCGATAAGGTTGTCGCTTCAAAGCAAAATTGAGGGCTGCATAAAAATTACCAGCTATTTGGTTGTGATTTGGTGTTCCACCTGTCATGGGTATAATTTGACCATCTATATATTCATGACGATACTCGGAAATGACTTCTAGTTCTAGGTATTCTGTGGGAGAATAATGGCGTTTTTCTTGTAATTGCATAGGGCAAGATTTTTGGGGATTTTTGATTTTGCATTGACCAGATGCGATTAATTACGTCATTCAAGTCGTTGACTGTTGAGTGTTGAGTGTTGACTGTTGACTGAAAACTCGTGAACCGTCAACGGTCAACAGTGAACAATAGCAATGGAATATTTTTTTACTTGGAAGTCCCTAACGCTGAGGGGTTTTTAGGCTGGGTTCCAAGTGCCGTGGAAGCCGTGGGGGATGACGCTGGGTAATCCTAGTTTGCAAAGGGGTTCGGCATCCAGGCGATCGCTATCAAATATCCAAACTTCGCTAGTATGAGAATTACCATCGTAGACAACGGTTAGTAGCCAACTTTGTGCAGGGTTTTGGCTGTCTTGGGCGGGGATGGGTTCTGAAGGATAACGGTTTTCTCCTAAGTCTGCTTCGGTGAGGGTTTCGGTTTTGTTGTCGAAGCGGGCGATCGCATTTGGTACTTCTTGGCTAATATCTGTTTCTGAACGGAATGTGAGTAGTTTACCTGCTGCGGCTTCTTCTTGATAGCCAGAGGTTTGCACGTAGCGATAAACCCCGGTTGCGATCGCATCAGTAAAATTTACAGCCAGAATTGCTCCATCTCCATCGAACCAGTGTCCCATGCGAATGCCACCGCGTTCTAGCCGTGCTGGGCCATTGCGGTAAAGTGTGCCACGCAAGCCATCTGGAATTTTGCCGGAGATAATTGGCAATTGGGTAGGAGGGAATTCTTTTGCTGGTTTAGCGATCGCACCTGCCCAAGCTTTTGTAGTTGACTTTTTCTCAATGGTATGCATATCAAATTTGGGTTGATAAATTGTCGATGTACATACCTGCATTCTTACATTTTCATCTTTGATGCAGTTTTTGAAATGATATTACTCGTTAACTGAGCTAGCTCATAGTAACCAATAGGAATAATCACTAAAGTGAAGTCAATCAAGATTCTAAGTGGTTCCAAAAACTATGGTTAGCCAACAAACAATAGATATCGTCAAATCTACAGCACCTGTTTTGAAAAAGAACGGTCAGCAAATCACAACTCGGATGTATGAAATTATGTTTCAAAATCATCCAGAAGTCAAAGAACAATTTAGTATGTCTGCTCAAGCAGATGGTTCTCAGCCTGCGAGATTAGCAACAGCAGTTTATAGCTATGCTAACCAAATTGATAATCTACCTGCTTTAAAGTCGATGGTAGAAAAGATTGCTCATCGTCATGTGCAGACTCATGTTACACCAGAGCAATATCCTATTGTCGGAGAAAGTTTACTGCAAGCCATGAAAGATGTTTTGGGAGAAGCAGCTACAGAAGAAGTAATGGCGGCTTGGAGTGAAGCTTATCAGGTATTGTCTCAAGTGTTTATCAACAGAGAATATGAGATATACAGCGATTCTCAATTGTGTGAAGTATGCTAAAAAATTTAGCCTCTAGTCCTTTCTCGACAGTTATCAAGATAATCAGCTTTGCTTATACTGTTAACTGTTGAGCGGCTTTTGTCTAAAGCGTCTTGCGGTTTAATACTTACATCACGGTACTATCTAAACGCAATCTCCTACAACTCAATTGCATCGGCTTGCAACTCAATTGCATCGGCTTGCAACTCAATTGCATCGGCTTGCAACTCAATTGCATCGACCTGCAACTCAATTGCATCGACTTGCAACTCAATTGCATCGACTTGCAACTCAATTGCATCGACTTGCATAAAGTTAACACAACCCACTTCAATCATTTTCTGTTTTTCAAATGACTGCCACTTTGGCGTACCTGAACAAAGCCTAAGTGTTCCAGAACACTAATGGCTCGAACTGTTGGTAGCTTAAGCACTCGTTACCTCAAATGTAGTTAACAAGCGACGAGGTGCTACCTCAGCAAGCGGGAATTCTTCTAAATACATTTCTGTTGCTTGCTGCAAGTAAGCAATAGCTTCTTCTATCGTCTCTCCTTGGCTGGCGGTTCCCACCTCTGGACATTCAGCTACATAAACATCCTCTTCCCAATGCAAGATTGCTGTAAAGGTTCGAGTTTTTGTATCTTTAGCCTGTTGTAATGAACTCATGGAGCGTTTATCTGGCTATCTTTTCACTTTTCTATTGTTGCTTAACTACCTGGAACCAACAACATCCGCGCCTCAATTGCTTCCCAGGTTTGGGGTGACACCCGCACTGCTGCTTGTTTGCACTGGATGATGAGGTAATTGGCATATAGGTAATTTTCTAGTGCCTTTGCTTCTTCCTTGAATAAGTTGATCATTTGTGGGCTGAGATTGAAAGCATTACAGCAATTTTCATGTAAATAGACCACAGTGGTTGAACCAACCGAAGGCATCATCTTCGGTAATATAATTTACAGCGTCAGCCATAGCTTGATCGAGTAATTCCAGTGTGCGGGCTTCACGGGAACGGAGAAATTGCTTCAATTTCGACCAACAAAGTTCTATGGGGGATAAATCAGGAGAATAGGGGGGCAAAAACTTGACTTTTGCACCAACAGACTCGATGGCAATTTTTACACGTTCTGCGTGATGAACCCTCAGATTATCCATAACCACAATCGCCCCTTTCCATAATTGAGGAGCTAAGACCTGAGTTATATATGTGAGAAAAACCTCAGTATTTGTGCTTCCTGGCACAGTCATCGCTGCAACCAGTCCATCGAGGTTCAAAGCACCAATTAAGGAAACGTTTCCACCCTTTGTTCCTGGAATGCTACCAATTGCTCGTTCGCCATCTACTGCTCTAGCAAACAAGCGTGACATTGATAAATTCAATCCGGCTTCATCGACAAATACTAAGTTTCGCACGTCAATTTTATCTAACCAACGGCGATAGTCATGCCGTAATTCCTGTACTCGTGGAGTATCCTGCTCACTTGCATAGAGACTTTTTTTTTACAGCGTAAGTCTAATTTTTCTACTGCACGATGCATTGTCGAAATGCTGATCCTAATTCCTATATCTTTAGCGAAGCGATCGCATAACTCTGAGAGCAACAAATCATTTTTCTCTTCCACCCAAGACTTGATCGTGCTTAGATGTTCATCCTGAATAGTTGGTTTTTGGTATCCCCCACGTTGTTTTGCTTCAATTTGTCCACTTTGACGATAATGGCGCAGTAGGTTTCGCACAAACGACAAGCTAACCTTAAATCTTTCCGCCAACTGGCGTTGAGAGCCTTCCTTAGCTTCCCAAGCTTTAATCACGCGACGACGCAAATCCCCTGAGTAAGATACTGGCATCTAATTAAACAATCACTCCAGATCCAGAGTACAGTAATTTGTGGTTCAATTACCTGAAAACTGCTGTAAGTAAAGTTTGTTGGAGACGCTTAACAAATGCCCCAAGTACTTCTTGTGATTTTTGCTCATCAGGAGCTTTAACTTTCAGTACTTCCATTTGGGCAATCAGCACAGTAAATTTGATGTTATTGAATATTTTTAATTTTTCAAGATTGTAAGTGTATTCGATAGCATCGCTAATAGTACCATTAGTAGCTTCAACGATAGCGATAGCGTATGCGAAGATGTTATCGATGGCGATGGCGTTGGCATACGCAATAGCGTTGGTATAAACAATGGGGTCGGCATGTATGATAACATTGGGGTCGATAATAGAATTGGCATAGGCAATGATGTTGGCGATCTCCATCGCAACTGCACGTTTACCTACAGGTTTAAAATCCCCTAGCGATCCAACTGTTACCTGTTCTGTCCAGTTTAATAAAGCTTGTAACTTCTGGGTATTAATATATTTTTGCACTTCCTTTTCCATCAGCAGCAGCAAATCATCTGCACCACCACGCATTAACCCGGCTACTAACAAAAACACCTCTTTCCAGCGTTTATCTATTAGGTGTTCAGTAACTAACTTCTCAACTTGGCGATGGTCATCAATATATTGTGCTGTTAAATATTCCTGTAGCGTTAGATGAGAGAAGGAAAAGACATCCTCTGCTCGTTCTACTAAAATTCCTTGTTGAACAGCGATCGCATTCAGCACTGATTTACCATCTAAATGCTGAGGTGCATTCAGATTACTTGCTAAGAATGTTTTGATTTGCTGAATAATATCACGCCCAGAAAAGAACAGTCTGTCAGACTCAAAACCTGTATAAGCAATCTCTGATAGTAATATCTCTTCTAATTCTGTATGCAGTCCTTGATAAATCTCATCTCTGAAAATTCGCTTTTCTGATGCCCACTCTTCTAGCAATATCCGCAGTGCCTTGTGGTAAAGAACACTGCGATTGTCTGGAAAACTTTGGGAACGATCATAAACTAAACACAGAAATGTCAGCAATAAAGGTGTGTACGCCAACTCTTTTGCAGCTTCATGTTCTGGTTTTTGTAGTAACTCCCAGCATTTCTCACTTGTCTTCGCCTGTTTGTCTGCTTCACAATGAAACCAGTTATAAATAAATTGCTGAATTTGGGTATCATCAAAGTCTGCCATTGATACATCGCTAAAGCGACGAAAAGCGCTGCGATAAGCCGCCGTGCGACAGGAGGCAATGAAACGATTTTGATCATACTTGTCAACAAAGTTTTGAATTTCGCTAATTGCCTCAGTTAAGTTTTTTGTTGGTACTTCATCTAAACCATCTAGCAAAATTAGTAATTTACCTTCTTCTAAGGCTTTGGCTGTAAATTTATCTGGTGATGGAAAGTCACAAATACGAAACTCTTCAGTAATAAACGTTTCAATATTGATATTATTGGATGCAAACCTTTTTAATTCAATAAAAACTGGAATGCAGGCATGTTTGAATCCTCCTTTTTTACCTTTGAGCGCTTCTAGTCCCATCTTCCGCAGAAAGGTAGACTTTCCTGCACCAGGCCCACCAAGTACCATCAGATATTGCTTATTATTAGCAACTTTAATTCCTGCTTGTTTTTTACCATCGTGAGATTGAAACCTTCGGATTTTAGCTTGGCGATAGAAATTTTCTAAATTCTCAATAGATTCAAAACTCTGAATAGCATCATCATCTAAAAACTGCACCGATGTATAGAGCGATTCCAGCTTGACAGGTTCACGCATTCCTAATACTTTAAGAATGCCATGCCGTTCTTCGTAGTTCTTTTGATATTGATTTGATGCATCAAAAATTAACTTCTTGGTTTTTTCATCCAGAGTTTTGCTCAATCCTCCTAAAACCTGACCACCGATTTGGGCAAACATAGCGGCGACACCGCTAACGGCTGATATCGCCCAAGGTTCCATTCCTGTCATAAGATTATCAGTTAATATACTTAAAAATTAAAGCAAAGTTGTATTATCAACTCTAAGTTATATTATGACAACTACACCAAGCTTCAATTCCTGGGTTATCTGTCCCCAACCAAATCCTCAAGCCAACTTGCGTTTATTCTGCTTCCCCTACGCTGGTGGGAACTCGGCAATTTTTCGCACATGGCCTAATAATCTTCCTAGTAATGTCGAAGTCTGTGCTGTAGAATATCCGGGACGGGGAAGACAGATTAAGTCAGCACCATTGACGCGATTAGAATCTCTTGTTGAAGCGATCGCTCCATTTCTGTTACCATACTTAGACAAACCATTCGCCTTCTTCGGTCACAGTATGGGCGGATTAGTTAGCTTCGAGTTGACCCGTTTACTTCGCTCTCAGTATAGTCTTGCTCCCTTTCACCTCTTCATATCTGCTCGTCGCGCCCCGCAAATCCCATTAACAAAACCACCTCTCCACATCCTATCAGACCCTGATTTGCTCAATGAGCTACGCAGTCTTAACGGTACACCCAAAGCAGTACTAGAAAGCCAGGAACTAATGCAGATGTTTCTCCCCATTTTGCGGGCAGATTTTGCCGTTCTGGAAACTTATATTTACACTCAAAAACAGCCTCTGGAGTGTCCTATTACTGTTATTGGTGGTTTGCAAGACCAAGAAGTTAATCATGAAGCTTTGCAAGCATGGCGAGAGCAAACGATCGCTACTTTCTCATTACATGAGTTCAACAGTGACCACTTTTTTATCCATTCACAGCAAGAATTATTATTAAAACTTATATCTCAAGAATTGCAGATGCGTCAGCGTAGCTGGTAGTATAGGACTCATATTTGATTTTTGAACAAAACTCAGTACACCTTTATTCTTTGTTCCCAGTCCCCAGTCCCCAATCCCCAGTCCCTTACCTCTACAAGTGATTCAGAAATCAAATCGGATTGCTATAGTAATTAGACAAGAAGGAGTTAGGAGTCAGAATAGAAAATTTTTCTGACTCGCTGAACTTCTTATGTACAATATTTCTACTTATTGTTTTTGAGTAGCGATCGCTAATTTTGCCCCTTCAACTTGACGTACCCGATCCATCACCGCTACTACCCGACCATAATCAACTTTTTCATCAGCATTAATAATTACCAACACTTCTGGATTAGAACCAACTAAAGTACGTACTTGCGCTGTCAAATCATCAACTGCAATTGGTTTACGGTTCAGGCTTACCTGTTCTTTTTCATCTACCGTAATCGTAATTCTAGTGGGAACTTGCTGTTGTTTCGCTGTGCTAGCCTTGGGTAAATTTACTGGTAAACCTTCTGAACGCGTTAAAAACAGAGTTGACATGATGAAAAATGTCAAAATTGCAAATATCACGTCAATCATCGGCACGATGTTGATCTGTAATGGAAGTTCTGGTTCATCTGGTAGTCGCATAGGCTTTTTCTCCTCTTTCATAACGACGGCGGTAAAGTAATTCTAGCTGTCCCCCATACTCTTGAATTAGTGCAATTTGCCGTTGATACAGTCCCCGAAAGGTATTGGCAAACATGAGTATGAATATAGCAACTATCAATCCTGATGCTGTTGATACTAGGGCTTCACTAATCCCAGCCGTAACACTTGCAGTTTTGCTACCTCCCACGTCACCAAGATTTAGAGAGGCAAAGGAGGTTATCAATCCTAACACAGTGCCGAGAAGACCTAACAGTGGTGCCAGACTAATGATTGTCTCGAAAAGGTTTTGGAAACGTTTCAACACAGGTATCTCAGCCTGCGATTCGCTTTCTAACGCCAAACGAAATTCCTCTGGATTTGGCTCCTCTAATTCTAAAGCCGCTAGAAAAATCCGGGCGAGTGGCAAATCTGCGTTTTTCTGAAGTTTATCCATTGCACCAACAACATTATCGAGACGGTAGAGATTCAAAACATCTCGCACCACCCGGTTTTGACGCTGATTAATTCTTACCCAAAACCTGATCCGCTCGATGATCAGCGCCACACCCAATACCGAAAACGCCAACAGGGGCCACATTACTATACCACCTGCTGCAAACAAATTCTGAATTCCCATGTAGTGCCTCTATAACGTTGTCCACAATACAAAATCAGACTACCAGAATCTAGAGAAAAGCTGAAACTTTTTCTCAATAAAATATAGAATATAATGATAAATTTTTCAAATGTAATGCTGATGACTTTTATTTACTTATTCGTTTGTTTTATATAAAATAATTTAATTTAATTGCAACAAAAATTAATTTTGTCCAAAAATCCTGATATTGGTGGTTTTAAAAGATGTTTTTGTTATTGCAGGGTTGCGTAAGGCGATCGCAAGTAATTTTAATTTTTTACTTGATATTTGTAACCTTGCATTCTAAGATAGCTAAGTTAGTGAGAATAGGTAGCAATAGCTATGAGCTTTTCTGGCATTACTGTCGAGCAACGTTCCAAAGAAGTTGAGGCTCTCAAGTCTTTTCTGACTTACAGTCTGATAGGTTCACTGGCGCTGCATATCGGCGTACTGTCCTCAGGCATAAGTAATTATTTGACCAGAGTCCCCACAGGAGAAGATGAAGCAATAGAGGTGGCGATCGTTGATTCTCCGACTGCGGAACTAGAAAAACCAATTGCACAGATTCCAGAAGAAATAAAAAAATCACCAGAAGTTGTCCAAAAACAGTCTATAGAAACTCCACCAGTAGAAAAAGTTCAGCAGCAAGAACAGATTACAGCAGTAGCTCAGAAACCACAGCCGACAAATACACCGCCAGAAGCAATTGCTACCAAGCCAGAAGTTCCTGTGAAATCTGCACCCATTCCACGATTAGCGGCAGAAGTTCCTGTGAAATCTGCATCCGTTCTGCGATCGCCTCTATCTGAAGATTCCAAAGCAAGTTCGGCGGGTGGCGGTGGCGGTGGTGGCGGTGGTGGCGGCTCTGGTGTTGGTTTAGGCTCAGGTAGTGGTATTGCTGTAGGTACTGGCACTGGTACTGGCACTGGCGGTGGTACTGGTACTGGCACTGGCGGTGGTATTGGCAGTGGTATTGGTAGTGGCACTGGTAGCGGCATTGGTAGCGGCATTGGTAGCGGCACTGGTAGTGGCACTGGTAGTGGCACTGGTAGTGGCATTGGTAGCGGCACTGGTAGTGGCACTGGTAGCGGCACAGGAAACCGTCCTACAGTAGCAACAGCGCCTACACCTCCAAAAATTAACACTTCAGGTAATAGTAATGGTCGTGCAGCCTGCCGCGAATGTAATGCCAAATATCCAGAAGCAGCAAGACGGCGAGGAGTTGAAGGCAGAGTAGAAGTAGCTGTAGATACTGATGCAGAAGGTAATGTTACTAATGTGCGGATTGCTCGCTCCAGTGGAAACCGCGACTTGGATGAAGAAACCATGAGACAAGCGCGTGAGTGGAAATTAAAACCCGCAGAAGGTGGTAGACAAGGGGTAGCGATCGCCACTGAATTTGCCATAAAAGGTTCACGGCGATCGCGCCAAGTTCAAGAACGAATTGCACAAAGAGAAGCAGAAGAGAGAACTCGGCAGACAACGGCTGCTAACTCCACACAGGAAACTCCAAGACGTAGGCGCAGAGAGTTGACACCTTCATCTAATGGAGCTACAGCCACAAAACCAGCAATATCTGGATTTAGTAGACGGTTAGAACCTCAAAAAGCGGAAAGTCCTCCTACAAACTCATCATCTGGAGCTAGGACAACTCGCACTCAAGGAAGTGCAAGAGAGTCCTTACGCCGCATCCAACGTGAGCGACGAACGGCTACCGATTCATCACAAAAGCCACAAGCAACCACAAATCGGCGGCGGCGAAGAGATAATAACACTAGCCAGAACAAACTGCGGGACTCTTTGCGCCGTTTACGCCAACAACCTCAATCACCTCAATCGCAACCTGCTGCTCCCAGTCAAGAGTAGGGGAATAGTGACCATTGGTGTCAACTTAAGGTGAAAGCCTAGTATGATAAGCATTTCAAAATTTTTCGATGTACCACCTAGATTTTATATCCCCCCTTAAACCAATTCGCAATTCGCAATTCGCAATTCGCAATTACGTTTTGTGACGGGGATTTAGACCCCGACACAAAACGCCCTGCTTATAGAAGCAGGGGACTTAAACCCCCAAAGTTCGTTAAAAAGCTACGGTGTACACACAAGTCGGAAATATTAGTCTGTCAAGGAATAATTGACGAGTCCATTCTTTGTAGAGACGGCGATTTATCGCGTCTCCTAACGTGTCAGTTTTTAGACGCGATTTATCTCGTCTCCTACGTGTCAGTTTTTAGACGCGATTTATCTCGTCTCCTACGTGTCAGTTTTTAGACGCGATTTATCTCGTCTCTACATGAGATAAATAACTCACCTTAATCTAAAACCGTAGATGGACGCAGATGGACGCAGATAATTTTCATAATTATTTATTTAGTTATGAGTGATGTCTCGAGGTGAGTGATGCAGCCTAAAGTTATTTTTGGAAATGCTGCTAGCGAAGGTGCAAATCGCTGGGGTTGGTTTATGGGTTACTTCATCACTCCAGATGATGATCTTCGCTCAACCACAGCACTAGAAATAAAGTGGGGTGTCCATAAAGCAGGAGACTGTAGAACCGAGTGGGGAGTAAATGACACAGCCGCTACTCTTTCGATCTTGATTAATGGCCAATTTTGCCTTCAGTTTGAGGATCGGGAGATGATTCTATCTCGTGAGGGTGATTACGTGCTGTGGTGTGCGGGTGTGCCACATTGTTGGGTTGCTCAGTCTGACTGTACTATTCTGACAGTGAGATGGCCTTCAACACCAGGTGATAGTGTAGCAGTGCGATCGCCGCAATAATAAGCTGTTACGCATTTACCTGATGACTGATGACTGATGACTGTTGACTGATGACTGATGACTGATGACTGATGACTGTTGACTGATGACTGATGACTGATAACCGTCAACCGTCAACCGTCAACCGTCAACTTTTAGTTTATCTACTAGTAAGACTTCTATTACTGTCGGCTGCGATCGCTTTTCTTTGCGCTCCACAGCACAGATATGGTAATGTTAGCCATAGTTTTGAAATTTACACTGGCAATAATGAAACATGGGCTGAAACCACTTTCCATCCTTCGGTAAATCTATACCAAGTCTGGCTTTGTCGCCCAAAACGCTCTACACCATTAATAATCCGGCGAAACTCTAAAGTCACTGTTGCTGCATCTTTCCCAAAGGTTAAAACCTTGAGATTCGAGATTTCTCGCTCTATTTTTGGGTTTGGCCGATTTTGACGAAAGTTACGAATTTCATCGCTACCATAGAGGTTTTCTGTGATGCCAAACCGCACTACTTCGGGCGCATCCCAAAACAAGCTATCCATCACTTCCAAATTGTTATTACAAAGAGCTTCTTCATACTTGAGGTACAAATCAGTTACTTCAGCTACAACAGGAGGGTCATTTATAGTAGTCATTATTGTTATCAACTTTTGGTATTATGGCTGATTATGTACCAATACGGTTCAGTTAAGGATTTTTGGTACTAATTTTAGACCTGTAGAGACGCGAAATTTCGCGTCTTTACCAAGGTTTTTGGGCTTAACTGAACTGTATTGGATTATGTACTATTTAAAATGAGTATTTTACATTTTTCAACACCATGTTTGCACAACATGACCCTTCAACTGTTGTCCTAGCCAAGGTGTATTTTGTGAAAGTGTATAAAGACTTTTTCGTTCCACTTTCCAGGTTTGCTGGGGATCAAATAAAGTAAGTTCTGCTGGTTGATGAGGTAGAATCGCACTGACTTTTTGCCCCAAACACTCTGCTGGACTAGTACTTAATGCCCGCCATAATTCTAAAGCAGTAAATTCTTCAGTTTCAACCAGATATTGCCATAGCAAAGGTAATGCTAACTCTAAACCAATTGCCCCTGGAGGTGCTTCGGCAAAAGCTTGGACTTTTTCTTCGTAGCTGTAAGGTGTGTGGTCAATAGCGATCGCATCTATCACACCCGTACGCACCCCTGCACGCAATGCCGCGACATCACTAGAATTTCCTAAAGGCGGGTCTAAATGCAAGCTAGTGTTATAACTCTTAACTGCTTTTGTATCAAGTAAAAGGTGCATCCAGGTGGTGCTGGCGGTGATGGGTAAACCAGCAGCCTTAGCTGAAGCGATTAGTTCCACGCTGCGAGATGTAGAGACGCGCATAATATGGACTGGTGTATCTATAGTTGCAATTAATTCTAGCATTGCTGCTAAGGCAGTAGTTTCGGCGCTGGCGGGTATTGGGGGTAAACCGAAACGCAAAGCATCTGCCCCTTCTCTCATTACACCATTTGCTGTTAACTGGCGATCGCTAGGCCAAAATGCTACTGGTTTACCCAACGGCTGGATATACTCTAACACTCGTCGCACCAGCGCCAAATTCTCCAGTGGCTTACCATCGCTAAAACCAACAACTCCAGCAGACGCTAAATCTGCCAATTCCGTCATTTGCTTCCCAGCAACATCTAGGGTGATAGCACCCCAAATATGAAGCAGGGGGAGAGGAGAGGCAGGGGCAGCTAAATTAATTTTTGCCCTCTCTTTCATCTTCCCGTGTCTCTTTTGCTGTAACTGTGCCACAAGTGCAGGATTATCAATAGCTGGGGATGTATTGGGTAAGATGCTAATTCTGGTAAAGCCGCCAGCAGTTGCAGATTGTAAGAGAGACAACAGGGTTTCCCGTTCTTCAAAGCCTGGTTCACCGGAGTGGCTGTACAAATCCACTAACCCCGGCCCGATAACTAATCCCCGACAATCTCTAATTGGAGTATCGGGACTGATGTCAGTAATGTGCGAAGCCACTTCTTGGATATAACCATCAGCAATCAGCACATCAAAGAGTTCATCGATTTGAGAAACTGGGTCAATTATCCGTACTTTTTGCAGCAGTTCAGTCATAAAAGTTTTTAGTTAAGAGTTAGAAATAAAGTTATGAGTTATGAGTTAGGAGTTAGGAGTTAGGAGTTATGAGTTATGAGTTAAGAGTTATTTGTTCCTCGCTCATCACTTCTAACTTTATTCATCACTCATAATTTTTAACTCCTAACTTTATTCCTAACTCCTCACTCCTCACTCCTAACTTTTTTACAACGCCCCTGCTGCTGTTTTATCTAGTACGCCTCCACCAAAGTGAGCGGTGATGTTCATCGCTTGCAATACTGGTAAACTATCGATTCCACAAGGATAGTCGATAACACTAACTGCGCCATTACCCTGACGGAAATTCCAGAAATTTTCCAGCGATAAACCTAGAACGTGACAAAGTAAGGTTTTATTAGTTGCATCGTGAGCTACTACTAATACAATTTTAAATTGATTCGTTGATGCTGCTTCCACAATTGATTGCCAAGCTGCAACGCTACGTTCCCACACCTCTTGCAAATTTTCCCCTTCAGGCATTTGCACTTGGGCTGGTACTAACCGCCAGCGCTGCAATTCTCCGGGAAACTCTTGCTCTATCTCTATTTCTAATTTTCCTTCCCAGAGTCCGTGGCTGATTTCTCTTAAACCATCTTGCAAGTCTAACTTTACATTAGGATGTTGTTTTAGAATAATCTCTGCTGTTTCTTTAGGGCGTAGCATTGGGCTACTTACAGCATAATCAATCGTTACGTCTTGGAGAAATTCGCCTGCTTTTTGCGACTGTTGTCTACCGTTGTCGTTGAGGGGGACATCAATTTGCCCTTGAAACCTGGTTTGGCGATTCCAGTCAGTTTCACCGTGACGCACCAATAATAACCGTATTCCTTGATGATCTGGTCGCAATGAGGGTAGACTTTCCCCAGTGTGTTGCGTCTGATTTAAGGATTCTAGCTGAACTGGTTCCCCCAATCCTCCAGCAAAATTTAGTACACTGATGCCACAGTTAGATTGCTGTATTGAATGGTAGCGACTTGCCGGAATTCCCAAGGCTGTGCTAATCAAGGCGCGATTAATGCCGTTATGTCCGACGATGAGAATAGTTTCGCCTTGATGTTGAGACAAAGTTTCTTGCCAAAAGTGCCGCGCTTGTTCGTATAAAGCAAGAACAGGAAAATGTTCTCTTGTCCCTTGTGCATCATTTAGCAGCATCCGCAGTTCGTCGGGGCGTTGATGCCAAGTGCGGTAGTCTTCAGCAAATTTCTGCTTAACTTCAGCAGTTAGCAGTCCTTCCCATAAAGGTAAGTCAATTTCTAGCAGCAAATCAGAAACTTGGATTACAGCAGATTGTTCAGGATCAGTAGCTAACTCACTATGAATAATATCTGCTGTGTGTTTCGCTCGTTGCAGGGGACTGCTGTAAATTGCATTAAATAAAATATTGCTGAGGGCTTTGCCAGTAAAACTGGCATCGTTACGACCTTTTTCGGTTAATGTTGACGCATCAGTGCGTCCCTGAATACGCCGCTCGGTGTTATAACCGCTTTGACCGTGGCGCACAATGATGACACGAGTCATCTAAAAGCCCTCCTCTTATCTAGACGATTAATTTTACTGCAAAATCATTGCACATTTAGCAATTCAGGAAGGCGGATTTAGTTAGGTACGAAAGCTACCTCTGCCCCATTCAAGGATTTAAAAGCAGCCGCTAGCTCTGTAAGTGCTGACTATAGGCACAAAATTGTTAGAATTACAATTGCGGCGCACTGTAACCATTGTAATTTTGCCATTGCGGCGATCGCCCCCTTGAAATTGAATGACTCCCGTTGCACCTTTCTTTAACCGAGAATTTAGGCTTTGCAAGTGTTTTCTGAATGCCGATGCGGGTAGGATTTGCCGTCAAGGCTTTGCTTAAAACCAACACTGCGTCGTAGCTGTTGGCGGTTCGCCAGGTAAGATCATTTAGAGCGATTTTCCAAAGGCTTTGAGTTTGGTGGACAAACGAGGAGTAGGACTAAAGTCAATACTACTCGGTTAAGCATTTTGAACTCAGAATTTGGTTTGGGGAAAAGGTTACTGGGGTTGGGTTAAAGGTTTTTTCTTTCCCTTTTCCCCTTCCCCTTTTCCCCTTAACCGAGAAGTATTGGGACTAAAGTCCTTACTACGAACTTTTATAACCCACTACTCCCCACCTTCACCCGTCATTTTTGGGTTGACAGACCACTATTACACTACAGAATTTTTCTTGCTTCATATTACAGACATTTTGTCAAACTCAAATTTAGACCAGTAAAATGAACAGCTAAAACTGAGCTTGCTTACCTGATATCAAATACCTTCTAATTGAATGTGTAACTGGTTGTCCCCAGTAATATTACTGGGGGCGTACCAATAAGGTGATGGAATTATCCAAATACCTTTGCCTTAACTCGATTTAAATCAAGGAGAAACTCAAATGGCTATTATTGATGGCAGTTCGTTTAGCGATGTACTTTTTGGCACCGACGGTAACGACGTGATCGCTGGCTACCCGGCTGGCTCTGGTTTGTTTGATTACGACGGCTATGATACATTGTTTGGTTTTGCTGGCAACGATATATTGTTCGGTGGGAATCAGGATGACATCCTTTATGGCGGAGATGGTAACGATATATTGTCCGGCTCTGGAAACAGTGGCTTAGTAGAATACGACACCTTAGTTGGTGGTGCTGGTTTTGATACTTTCGTTATTGGCAATTCCTTTGGTGTTCAATACCAAGGTGCTGGTTACGCTACCATTACTGACTGGAATCCCTCTTCTGATTTGATTCTAGCTGGGGGTTTCTCTAGTCTATACTCTTTTGGGAATGCAGACTTGAGTGGCGGTTTTGCTCTAGACACACAGATTTACTACGGCAATGACTTGATTGCTAACGTTCAAGACACTACCAATGTCAGTGTTTCTAGAGACTTTATCTTTGCCTAGTTAGCACTTTGTTCGCCCGAAAATGCATTCGCCCTTCAAAATCTGCGATGGCGCACAACGCCCGCAGGAAATGCGATCGCATTTCCTATATAAGCCAAATATATGCGTTATCCAGAACCCTTGTCAATTCCGTTCGGTTAAGGAATTTTTTGGTTGAGGCAGGCTGTTCTTGAGCAGGGAGAGAAGAGAAGCTGTTGTTGAGAGAAGAATTGCTGAACAATAACCATCTTTCCTTCCCTGCCTCAAGAGCTTATCCGAACGGTATTGGAACCCTGGTAGAGAAATAGCAGTGCTATTTCTCTTTTTTATCATTTGAAACCCTTGATTCTGTAGGTTCGCTTATTTCGATTTGATTATAGATGTTTCTCTTTAACTATTGGCTGCGTCGAAGGCAATGGCAGATGAGAGCCAGGTAAAACGCTCAAAATCGCCCATCTAGAGCGTTTCAGAGATATCTTAAGAAAATTAATTCACAGGTATTGAATTTAACATAGATAATTATGCAGTTTTCTGCACTCAAGCGATCGCTTAAGTGCATTCCCCAGGAATGAAAACTGCACACAAATAAGCAGAAAACTTCGATGCGTAAGATTAATTTCTAATTTAATGTATAACTCATCGCCAACATTCAGAAGGCAGAAGTCCCCTCGTTAGCCCCTTCCCTACGGGACGCTGCGCGAACGGGGAAGTCAAAAGTCACTCATTCAAAAGTCAATGAAGAGAGTAGGGGAAGCAGGGGGAGCAAACCCCATACTTAAAAGCAAAAAAATTGTAGGTTGGGTGGAGGCTTTGCTTAACCCAACATCCTGATATATGTTGGGTTGCGCTCCGCTCCACCCAACCTACGTCTGAACTTTACTTCAGGGCGGGATGTCGGTAAGTGTGACAGTTTAACTCAATTCCGTGGGTTTAAGTCCCCCGGTTCAATAAATAAGTAAGTTTTGTGTTGGGGTTAAATCTCCATTACAAAACTTAATTACGAATTACGAATTACGAATTACATTAATATGGTTTGTCACGAAAATTTTGGGTCTTGCGCCTAACGCACCGTATTATGTGGCAATGCGTTAGGCTAAACCTATAACACACCCTACTTAAGATTTACTTTATTAATGAACTTTGAGGGGATGAAAGACTTATCCAAATAGCCTTGATTTATTGCTTGATTTATTATTTCCCAATAGTGGGGTTTGAAAATACCCGAAGGGTGGGGGTCTTTTGAGATAATAGGTGTTGGGGGAGGATCTATAAGCCTACAGTTTCCCTGACATGAACAATTTCCTCCAGATAAAACTTTACATTCATTAATCGCTGGTTCTACTTTTATTTGAGGTACATCTCCACCAATAATTTTTTCAGCCTCGGCTACTGTAATTTCCTGCACAATAATTGATTCAACATCGTCTAAATCGAGGATTTTTATTTGAGTATAATTATGCATTTTAATCACCTAATTGGCTATTTCTCGTCGAGGCAAAATTACCTCTGGTTAATTTTTATGTTTCGTATTATATTATGATTTTTGTGCCCTTTGTATCAATTGATTACAAAAATTTAGATTTTTCCGGTATCAATAGCAAAAAAAACTCATACTTATTAATAATGTTGTTAAAAACAATCATCAAATGGCTGAAAACTTACGCAGTTCATCTTGGCTATTAAGGCTAATCATTTCTGTAGTTATTAGTGGTGCATACGTCAATGTTTGGGATCGCACCTTTGCTCAGATTACACCTGATAGCACTTTACCCACTAATTCCACTGTCAAATTAGAGGGGAATACCAGAATTATTGAAGGAGGAACTAGAGCTGGAAGTAATCTTTACCACAGTTTTGAGCAGTTTTCTCTACCCACTGACAGTCAGGCTTACTTCAACAACCTTCTCGATATTCAAAATATCATCAGCCGCGTCACGGGTGGTTCTGCTTCTGTTATTGACGGTCTGATTAAAACCAATGGTTCTGCTAACTTGTTTTTGATCAATCCCAATGGAATTATTTTTGGATCTCACGCCGAATTGAAAATCCAAGGTTCTTTGATTGCAACTACAGCAAATAGTCTCAAATTTGCAGATGGCGCTCTGTTTAGCGCGTTTCCTTCCCAAAGCACACCTCTGCTAACGGTAAGTGTTCCCATTGGTTTGCAATTTCAGGGAACAGCAGGAGGTATTCGTGTAGAAGGATCTAATCTCAAAGTGGAACCTAGTAAAACTCTAGCACTTGTGGGCGGTGATGTGACGTTACAAGGAGGTAAACTAGAAGCTTTCAAACAAACGAATTTGACATCAGGAGTACGGATTGAGTTAGGTAGTGTTGCTGGTGTTGGAGAAGTGAGCTTGAACCAGAAAGATAACAATTGGGTATTGGGGTACGCTTCTGTAAATAATTTTGGCGATATTCGATTACAAGACAAAGCATTTGTCGATGTTGCCGATATTGGCGGTGATGTTCAGATTCAGAGCAGGAATTTGGTTGTCACAGGAGGCTCATTGATTTCTGCTGCAAAGATAGACGTTAATGCTGCTGACTCCGTGCAACTAAGTGATGCTGATAGCGGCTTGTTTACTAAAACTGAAGGTGCTGAAGGTGCTGGAAATGCAGGAAACTTGACAATTAACACCAAACTCTTGAGTGTGCGGGATGGAGCGAAAGTATCAACTACTCCTATCGGTAACGGTTCGGCGGGAAATTTGACGATTAACACTGGGCAGTTAATTGTCGGAAATGGCGGACGGATATCTAGTGGTTCTTTTAATCAAGGAAAACCTGGAGAAATAAAGGTTAATGCTGCTGACTCCGTGCTACTAAGTGATCTTGGTAGCGTCTTGTCTACTATAACTAAAGATGCTGAAGGTGCTGGAAATCCAGGAAACTTGACAATTGACACCAAACTCTTGAGTGTGCGGGATGGAGCGGCAGTATTTACTAATACTGTAGGTAACGGCCCGGGGGGAAATTTGACGATTAACACTGGGCAGTTAATTGTGGGAAATAGCGGACAGATATTTACTCTTTCTTTTAATCAAGGAAAACCTGGAGAGATAAAGGTTAATGCTACTGACTCCGTGCAATTAAGTGATGCTGGTAGCATCTTGTTTACTAAAACTAAAGATGCTGAAGGTGCTGGAAATGTAGGAAACTTGACAATTGACACCAAACTCTTGAGTGTGCAGGATGGAGCGGAAGTATTTACTAATACTGTAGGTAACGGTTGGGCGGGAAATTTGACGATTAACACTGGGCAGTTAATTGTGGGAAATAGCGGACAGATATATACTCGTTCTTCTAATAAAGGAAGACCTGGAGAGATAAAGGTTAATGCTGCTGACTCCGTGCAATTAAGTGATGCTGGTAGCATCTTGTTTACTGAAACTGCTGAAGGTGCTGGAAATGCAGGAAACTTGACAATTGACACCAAACGCTTGAGTGTGCGGGATGGAGCGCAAGTTTCAACTACTACTAAAGGTAACGAACCGGGGGGAAATTTAACGATTAACACTGGGCAGTTAATTGTGGGAAATCGCGGACAGATATTTACTGATTCTTCTGCTCAAGGAAAACCTGGAGAGATAAAGGTTTATGCTGCTGACTCCGTGCAATTAAGTGATGCTGGTAGCATCTTGTTTACTGAAACTGTCAAAGGTGCTGGAAATGCAGGAAACTTGACAATTGACACCAAACGCTTGAGTGTGCGGGGTGGATCGCAAGTATCAACTAGTACTATTAACAGCGAGGGAAAGGGAGGAAATTTGTTTGTGATTGCTAGGGATTTGGTGGAATTACAAGGAACAGGAATATCACCAACAAGTGGGAAGCCAGTCCCTAGCCTTTTAACTACTAAAACAACAGGTGTTGGCGATGCCGGAGACTTAAAGATTATTACTAGGGAGTTAATTCTGGGAAATGGCTCACAGATATCTACTAATTCTCGTGGTCAAGGAAATGCTGGAGACATAGAAGTTGATGCTTCTGATATTGTTAACATTTTTGGAGTTTCCATTGATAAAACGGCAAGTGGGTTATTTTCACGTACCTATCAAAGAGGGCAGGGAGGAAACATCATTATTGATACCAATGCTTTTCGGCTAGCAGACAATGGGGTTGTAGATGCCCGCACTTTCGGTGAAGGAAATGCTGGAAATATCACAGTGAAAGTGAAGACTTTAGAAGCGGTTAATGGTGGGCAAATCCTTGCCAATAGTTCCATAGGCAGCAGTGGGTTTGCAGGTAGTATCACAGTTAATGCTACCGATGGGATAACTATATCTGGTAGTGCTGCCTTCAAACGGTTTGTCCGAGAATTTGATCGAGATTTGGTTGAGGATGAGTCTGTTAACAGTGGGTTGTTTGTTCGCTCTCAAGGGTCAAACATCACAGGTAATATCAACGTCAACTCACCCAAAATTACCTTAGACAACCAAGCTCAACTCAACGCTGAATCTGCATCGGGTAACGGTGGTAACATTAACGTCAACAGCGACTTGCTCTTACTCCGTCATGGCGCTCAAATCTCCACTAACGCAGGTACAGGCAATCTAGGTGGCAATGGCGGTGACATCAATATCAACTCAAAATTTATCGTTGCAGTTCCCAACGAAAACAGCGACATCAGAGCCAACGCATACACTGGCAAAGGTGGAAAAGTCAAAATCAACTCCCAAGGGATCTTCGGTATCGAGTCGCGGACAAAACCAACCGATAAAAGTGATATTACAGCAAGCTCGGAATTCGGCGATCCTGGTGTGACAAATATTAAGGCACCTGATACCAGTTCTATTCAAAATAGCTTTACCAGATTCTCACCAAACGTCATCGATACTAATGTACTTCTTGCTAATAGCTGCATTTCACGCGCTATCAAGGGACAAGAAAACTCTTTTATAATTACAGGTTCCGGTGCTTTACGCAATAGTCCGGGAGATGTATTAATTTCACCATACACAACTGGTGATGTGCGTAGTGTTGAACCAACATCGCGCCCCTGGAAAAAAGGCGACCCAATTATTGAGGCACAGGGAGTATATCGATTACCCAATGGGCAATTAATCTTGAGTCGAAGTTGTTAAACCAAAATATTGCACATAGCACATATAGGGGTTCTCAATTGCATGAAATACAGACCTAACAAGAACAGCCCCTTAAGAGCTAGCGTTGGGGAGTAAGACTTAAAGCCTCTCTCCTTTTAAGAGAGAGGTCAAAATGTATTGCATCCAAATGAGAACCGCTATATTAGAACTTTTGCAGTTTTCTACAAAAGTTCTAATATGCACAATCGTGCGTAGTTTACGAATCGTGATGCGTAAAGCCCCCTTACCTCGTTCCCAGTCTCCGACTGGGAATGCCATCCTAAAGGCTCCGCCTCCCATTTCTGGCGGCAGAGCCGCAACGATCAGCATTTCCAGCCTCTGGCTGGAAACGAGATTTTAAGGTTTAAAACCGGATTTCGTCCCGCTACGCGCTTTCGCCCGCAAGTGGCGCGTACTCCTACGGAGAAGCAAGCTACGCGCTAGCGTCTCGTCAGAGAAACAGTCTTTCTATCCCAAGGTAGGTAGAAACCCCACCCCGAAGTGTCTGTCTTAATTCAATTACGAATTACGAATTACGAATTACGAATTACGAATTATTTTCATACCTAATTATTCTCTCCCTATATCTAACTGCACTTGCAATCCATCATTGTCATTCCCAGACTGAGCTGGTGCTAATAAAACAGAAGTGTCTGGCTGTGATAATGTTTCGTTAAACTGGATTTTGACTGGAGTTTTATTGCCTCTTCTATTATTGTTGGAGATGCTTGCTGGATTAGTTTGCTCAAAAAAGCTTTTAAAGTCTTCTTGCGCTGTTCTACGATCAATTCCAACAAGAGAATTACCAGTTGATCTGTATTGCTCTAGATTTGAGCTTGATGTTGGTGACTGTGCGTATACTTGGCTTCCTAAGCTTGCAAAGGCTGCCGTAATCCCCAAGAAAGCAATAATTTTGGTGTTCATCTGTTTTATCCAAATTATCTTTTATATTGCTCGTCTATTATTCTCTGGGAAAATTATTTGAATTAACTCTATGGTTATGTTGCTACTACATTGATTATATTGCGTATAGACTTAGACTGTCAATGATTCATGTGGTTTTAAGCATTACCAAGCTATAACGAATGGCATCTCTTGGGAAATTGGATTATTTGGTTGAGTTTGCAAGCGATCGCAGTTAAGTTCGTTGAGATATACTAGCCTTAAATCAGGGATATTATCAGGTAAATCAATCACATCCCCTTGTTTAAGTAGTTTTTTCCATCTTATCAAGCTTGTTAGGCGTTGTGTTTGGACAAATTTCTGCGATTAGTTTGCCCCATTGCATTTGTGTTGATGAGAGAATAGCGATCGCTCCACCAAAGTAATCATACAAGCGATCGCTAATCAATATCACTCCTGTTCTAAAATCCTTTCTATATCTTGCCCTGCATAGAGAATCCGCACAATTTCAATGCTTTCATCTCGCTCAAAGTAAAAAATTAAATATTTTTGAAATCCCTCAACAGCCCATTTACGTAAACCTTGTAAACGAAGATTCTCCAGGGGATAACGGCTACCCATTCCAGGCATTCTTGCTAACTGTGCAAAAGTTTCTCTTACAGAGTCAAAAAACAAAAGAGCCGTGTCGGGGTTTTCTTGGGCAATGTAAACAAAATACTCATCAATATCTAAACTGGCTTTGGGTGTAATGACTATCCGCTTTGTCATTATTTCTCTTGATGCATCTGGTTGATCAAATGTGTGCGTTTTTGCTGCCACCATTCATCATTAACTTCTACTGCTTCTCCACTTTCAAGTCCTGCAATTAAAAGTTCTTCTACATGTTCTTGCATCTTGCGTTTTTGGTCTTGAGTGATTAACTCTTGTAGATATTCGCTAACTGAACCGTAGCCACCTTCAGCCACTTGTTCTTCAATAAAGACTTTCATCGACTCAGGCAAGGAAATATTAATGTTACTCATAACCTTGGCAGCGAGGTTGAACTATTTTTCCATCTTATCAAGGTCTTTGCGGAAACGTTTAACGATCGCACCTTGGTTGATGAGAAAATAGCGATCGCTCAAAACTACTAGTACAGCGCGGCGTAAATAAACAGACCATTCAAAATCAACGGAACGCTTACTCTGTCTTAATTTTGAATTTTGAATGCGTGAATTTTGAATCCGCCTTGCGGTACTAAATTGCAAACTCTATCGCCATTTGTGGGCGGGCTACGGACTTTACAGTTAAATTTTGCATTAGTTGCAACAACCTGTCTGTTACCTTTTTGGTTGTTTTTTCTAAGACTTTGGTGGGTATTAAGTAGAGCGGCGTGAATAATGAAGAGGTTTGTAGTGAACGCGAGTGCGTCTCGTAGAGAGGAATAAAGTCCTCTCTACGAACTAATTTCAAGATTTTTTACATTACTTAATCTAGTTTGATTTATTCTCACCGACTTACTTAGGGAACTCCAAAAAATAAATTATTCCACATTCAAGTCGTTGACTGTTGACTGTTGACTGTTGACTGAAAACTCGTGAACCGTCAACGGTCAACAGTGAACAATAGCAATGGAATATTTTTTTACTTGGAAGTCCCTTACAGAACTGATTGCGATCGGCGCAGTAGTTAAAGGTTCCATCTGCTACTTTGACTATGTGTATCTGCTTAATACACTGCTTTTGTTCTAAATCTTACCACTAAGTTAATAAATTTAGATTCACTTCAGCATTACTTGCTCAATTTCTGGCGTGTGATATCTAGGCTTTTTGATTTGCAATCAGTTGTCGTCAATAACATCACGCTTTAAGTTACTAAAATAACGAGTTTAGTTACCACCACTACGATTTTTGTTACAAACATCATAATTTTCGTTACAATATTACAATTTTGTTACTAAAATAACGAGTTTAGTTACCACCACTACGATTTTCGTTACAAATATCATAATTTTCGTTACAATGTTACGAGTTTAGTTACCACCACTACGATTTTCGTTACAAATATCATAGTTTTAGTGGATATTACTTAAACTATAGTTATATCCAGCACTAAGATTGTGGATTTTACTCAACCAAAATTAAGCTTTAGTAAGGCAAGCTAGTTCTAGAACACAATCAAAAGAACATAATTATGCCTCGTCAAAAGCGTACATATCGCGTTCTAGAAAAAGCTGAATTGAGAATGTCTGGACTCAAAGCAATTGATCCGAGTATGGATTTTGGCGATGCTCGCAACTTGCAAAATATCACACAAATAATTCAGCAGTACCGTAGCAAAATAGAAGCTTATAATACTACTCTGGCTGTGATTGACTCTTACAAAAATGAGATGAAAGAGTTGGAAACAACCTTGAGCGACTTGACAGAAAAAATGCTTCTTGGAGTTGCCTTTAAGTACGGCAAAGATAGCCATGAATATCAAATGGCGGGTGGTGTTCGCAAAAGCGATCGCATCCGCAAAAGCACAGCGACACGTTTAAAAACGACTCTCAAGGAAAGCGCTAGTGAGAGTGCTAAAACTGCATTATAGCCTTAGTGGACTGGATGGAGCCATCGCAGAATAAATTGTTGGTAAATTGAAAAGAATTTGACTTGAGGGCAAGACACCAATCGATACTGTCACAATTACTGCGTCGGCTAGGTAAATCTGCCGTTGAGTGTGAATGCATACGCCTTGATAGTCATAAAGAATTTGATTAACCACCTCAAACAACTGTATATAAGCTCACGAGCCAGATAATCTATGATTGTGTCCATAAGCTAAAACACATCTAATTTGCAGATTAAAATTTTTTCAATATCTTATGGGGTGGGCATCTTACCCGCCCTGATTATCTAACTTGAATGCTGATTAGCTTATCACCGACTAGAGCGCGATCGCTACTTGGAAATATTTCTCCCTGTGCTTGGGTAGCTGACGTTAGCAGGAACCAACAGAAGCCCGATGTCTAACCCGATAGGGCACAAAAGAATTGAAAAGCCTCTAATTTATACCCAGACTTACTTACAGTCCTTTACGTATTTATTTATAGCGTATTTTTGCTCTGCTGGGGTTCTCAACGACTATTTACACTAAACTTGGTGACCAGTCTTTTAGCCTTGAGTATACTTTGTTTCTAACTCCCGACAAAATGGGCAAACTAGAAGTATTTTGTGCTGTTATAACTTGCACCATACTGTGTGGTCTATTTGTTTAAAGATTTAATGTATGAAGGGGTGAAAATTGTATTTTTTCTGCAAAGAATTGTCCCTGATGTAATTTTTCAAAAAATTTACATGAAAATAAGCATCGGCTATTCAAACTTTAAGTTAATCAGTGTAAGCTAATTATGTAAATATGTTTATCGCAATAACTATTTAAGCGCTCAGACTAATTCTGCTATAGGAGGTGTAATAAAAATTACATGCTTAACTTGAGTATGTGTTGTTTAAAGAGACTAAACATGACTGTAAAAAGATTGAGTTTAGTAGCTTTTAAGCAAAGCAAGCAATATTGTTGAAGTAAGATTTTTATTGAGTAGTAAAATCTCAAAAAATCATCATCTGCTTTATAGTTTTTCTTCTCTCTTGACTGTAGCGTGCCACAAGCCAGCTTTTTAATGCTGGAGGTTAGGCGCTATAGACAGAAGCATAGCCTAATAAATTGATTTTGATGCCAAGGCATAAAACCGTAGAGGTTTTGCTGGTGAATTCTTATTCAATCTTTTGCTGAAAGCACGAATCTTGTGGGGGCTAAAGACACCGCAAGAATTAATGCTTTGGAAGCAAAGAAACTTGGTTATGCAAACGTCTAGCGCGATATATTGGCATTCACATTAGTGATTGTCAAGATCAAGAGTTCAGTTACAACGAGTGGCGCTGTTTCCCAAATAAAAAATATAAACTCTTTTCTTCTAGCAAGTTTAGGGTTCCCTTGCAGATATAAAAGTATCAAAACATACTTTTTATTATTTTTTTTAATTTAGACCAATAGCTAAATTTTGTCTTGGAGGTTAAAAAATGCCATCCGTGCTTTCTGGGGAAGATGTAGGCCAAAGGCTCTTGTCCACCTTGGGTGCAAAGCTTTCAGAAAAAGAATTACAAAATTTTTTGGCAGCAATGGAAATTGTGGAGCCACCACCAGCAAAGCAGTTCTGGCAATCTGCACAGACTAATCCTGGTATCTATATTATCCTTACAGGTAAAGTCAGGCTGTTGGATAGCTCTGAGAATTTAATCACTACCTTTGGTGCATGGTCTGTTTTTGGCGAATTGACTCTTTTTCCCGAAGCTGACTTTAGTCCTTATGTAGTCAGAGCTTCGACAAGCTTAAAACTGGGCTATTTTAGACAAGACGCATTGCAAATATTAATAGATAAGTATCCTAATATTCGCGATCGCCTTTTTGCCCGTGCAGAACTTTGGGATTTACTGTTGTTATGTCGCCAAACCTCACAATTATCGTGCCATACTTCACAAATACCAGGAATGCTCAAAGCTTTATCTCTCTTTGAGCGACAGCATTTAGAAACTGGCTCTGTAAGTCCAGAAATATCCCAAGATTCCCAGCTATGGCTATTGTACAAAGGGAAACTGCGGCATTCTGAAGGCCATCTTTTGACACCAGGTACAATCTCTGCCCAACCAAAACAAGGTGATTGGCAGGTAACTCAACCAACAATTGCTTACATTCTGAAAAACGACCAGATGCAAGCAGCACTAGAATACTTCCCGGAGTTAGCGGAGTGGGGAGAGACGCGATTAATCCCTTCTGTACTAAAGAGTGGGGAAAAAACTTCCCAATCTCCAAAATCTAAAATCATTCCTTTTCCCCAACGAGATCAGCAGTCACAACAACCAAAAAAATCACGTTTTTACTTTCCTAGTCCGAAAGTGCAAGTAAGGCATTGGTGGAAACGCCTCACTAAAAGCTATCCCTTCTATGCTCAACAAAGCGCTGCCGATTGTGGTTCTGCTTGCTTGGTAATGATTGGTAACTATTGGGGCAAGCATTTTAGTATCAATCGCCTGCGAGATATGACCAACGTCAACCGCAGTGGTGCATCTCTCAAGGCTATGGCAACAGCAGCAGAAAACCTGGGTTTTGCCACCCGTCCGGTGAAAGCCACTCTTGATAAATTAGCAGAACAACCTTTACCTGCAATTGTCCACTGGGAAGGCAAACACTTCATCGTTGTCTATGAAATCACTCCTAAGCGGGTAATTGTATGCGATCCGGCCCTTGGTCAACGCAGCCTAACAAAAGCTGAATTTCAAGAGGGTTGGAGTGGTTATGCCTTGTTACTGGAACCTACAGCTTTATTACAAAATACTAAAAACGAAAATACAAGTTTCTGGAAGTTTTTTGAGTTAATTAAACCTCACTATCGGGCACTATTAGAAATCTTTGCAGCTTCAATATTAATCCAAATATTTGGACTGGTAACGCCAGTATTCACTCAGTTATTGCTCGATAGAGTCCTTGTGCAACGTAGCGTTACAACCTTAAACGCCATTGGTTTGGGGATGATTGTTTTTGGGTTATTTGGTGTGGCTGTCAATGCTCTACGCCAATATCTTTTATTTCATACTGCCAACCGCGTTAGCGTCGCCCTACTCGTAGGTTTTATCAAACATACCTTTCGCTTGCCCCTTTCTTATTTCGAGTCGCGTTTTGTTGGGGATATAGTCTCGCGCATCCAAGAAAACCAGAAAATTCAGCAATTCCTTACCGGTCAGACACTCTCGATTTTGCTGGATATGCTGACATTGGTAGTTTATCTGGGCTTGATGTTCTCTTATAGCTGGCGCATGTCATTATTCGTGCTGTGTACAGTACCGCCATTTTTTATCTTAGCGCTAGCTAGCACAAATATTTTGCGCCGCATCTCCAGAGAAATTTTTAATGCAGGCGCTAAAGAACAAAGCTATCTCATAGAATCCCTAAGTGGAATTCGTACCGTCCGCTCATTGTCAATTGAACAGAGTGTGCGCTGGCGTTGGGAAGAACTGCTGAATGATTTGGTCAAAAAAGCCTTTAATGCTCAGATAATTGGTAATCAGCTGCAAATTCTCAGTGGCGTTATCCAAACTTTTGTCAATACTGCATTGCTGTGGTATGGAGCGACTCAGGTAATTAATGGCGAACTGACGATTGGACAATTAATTGCTTTCAATATGTTAGTGGGTAACGTCTTGAGTCCTTTCCAGAGGCTATCTATGCTGTGGAATCAATTGCAAGAAATTGTAATTTCCACCGAACGCATAAATGATGTGTTGGAGGCAGAACCAGAAGAAGACTTAGAAACTAAACCCCGGAAGGCATTGGGCAAGCTGCGCGGTCACATTAGCTTTCATAATGTCACCTTTCGCTATCACTCAGAAAGTGAGACTAACGTCTTAGAAAATCTTAACTTTGAAATCCAACCAGAACAGATGGTTGCAGTGGTGGGGCGCAGTGGTTCTGGAAAAACAACCCTGAGTAAATTGATTTTAGGTTTATATCCACCGACAGATGGCAAACTACTGATTGATGGTAGTGAGATCACGAGTATTTCGTTGCGATCGCTCCGTTCTCAAATCGGCGTTGTAGACCAAGATACCTTTCTCTTTGGTGGGACTATTCGGGAAAACATTGCGATCGCTCATCCGAATGCTTCAAATGAAGAAATTATCCAAGCAGCAAAATACGCCGGAGCCGATGAATTTATTCAAAAACTACCGATGGGTTACGAATCCCAAATTGGTGAAGGCGGCGGTATGCTCTCTGGTGGACAACGCCAACGCCTAGCGATTCGCTCGGGCTTTGCTTGGAAATCCTCGGTTATTACTATTTGATGAAGCCACCAGCCATCTAGATTCCGAATCAGAGCGAATCATTCAAAACAACCTCAAAACAATTCTTCAAGGACGCACAAGTGTAATCATTGCCCATCGCCTCTCTACAGTCCGCAACGCTGATTTGATTCTAGTTTTAGATCAAGGCGTTTTGGTAGAAAGCGGTACTCACGACGAATTAATCACTAAAAAAGGTCATTATTACTACCTCAATCAACAACAACTAGCTCAAGTTAGTTGAGATTGGGGATTAGTCATTAGTCATTTGTCATTAGTTATTAATTCTTTTCCCTCAGTCCCTCATCTCCCCCCACTCCCCATCTACTTTTATCGGAACTAAAGCTATGCCATCTCCCAATAGATCATCGCCACTTCCTCAAGATCAGACAGATAAGTACCAAAGTTACACACAACAAGAGGAATCTGTAGAAGTTGCTGAGGCAGAAAGTAATAGTCAAGATTTGCACTACGGTACTGAAGCATTGCTCAATGCCTTACCTCGGATTTGGACTCGTGGTTTGTTGTATGCACTCATAGCTTTTGCTGGTTTGTTTTTACCTTGGGCAACTCTCTCGAAAGTAGATGAGACTGGTAGTGCTAGAGGGCGTATAGAACCTAAAGGCGCAACTCAAAAATTAGACGCTCAAGCTGGTGGGAGTGTCAAAACAGTTATGGTCAAAGAAGGAGATACAGTTAGAGCCGGCCAGGTTTTAGTAGAACTAGAGTCTGATGTCTTGCAAACAGAACTGCAACAAGTGCAGAGCAAATTGCAAGGGTTACAAAATCGGCAATCGCAACTGGAACTGCTCAAAAATCAACTTTTAATGTCAACTAACCTTTTAGAACAACAAAATAAATCCCAAGAATTAGAAAAAATGGCTCAAGTTAACCAGGCGCAGCAAAACCTGGATACCAAACTGAGTAGCTATAACCTCCAAAAGTTAGAAAAACAAGCATTAGTTAAGCAAGCCCAGCAGCAGATTTACACTACTCGCGATGATCAACAATCGGCTAAAACTCGTTTGAGTATAGATTCTAGGCAAATTGAACGCTTTAGCAAACTCGTTAACGATGGCGCAGTTTCTGCAACCCAAATTGATCAACTCAAAAAAGAAGAACAAGAAAGCAAACGACTCTATAGCAAGGCTATATCAGATATTAAACAAGCAGAATTGCAGTTAGCAGGAGAGCTAAATCGTTATCAAGTAACTATCAAAACGTTGGAGTCTGATATCGAACAAGCAAAACTGCGACTGCAAGAGGAACAAAGTAGCTATAAAAGTTTGATGCAAGCCGGACAACTGGCTGTAATGAAAAATCAGGAACAACTAAAAGACCTACAAACGCAAATAACAGCAGTTCAATCAGAAGTCGCTCAGACTAGAAGCCAGATTATATCTATTAAAGTTCAGATACAGCAACGAGTGGTGCGATCGCCAATTAATGGCGTAATTTTTGAATTACCCACCACGAAGTCAGGAGCAGTAGTACAACTCGGTCAAAGGATTGCCCAAATCGCACCCAAGAATGCAGACTTCGTACTCAGAGCTAATATGCCTAATCAGGATAGTGGTTTCTTGAAGTTAGGAATGCCAGTTAAAGTCAAGTTTGATGCCTATCCCTTCCAGGAGTATGGCATCGTACCAGGGAAAGTTACTTGGATCTCTCCTGACTCGAAAATTACCCAAACTCCGCAAGGGAACATCGAAAACTATGAATTAGAAATCACCTTAGAGCAGCAATATGTCGAAAATGGCAACAAACGTATCCCATTAGGTGCCGGTCAGACAGCAAATGCTGAAGTGATCATTCGTCAACGGCGGGTGATTGATTTTGTTTTAGATCCGTTCAAGAAACTGCAAAAAGGCGGTTTAGAGATTTAGTCAACATTTCCAGTTCGTGCATCTCAAGTTTGCCCTCGCTTTACTAGAGAGAGCTACAGCATTAATTAGCAAGGTTATTATATGCATCCAATTGACCTAATGAGGAAATATGGCTGGTCTTACCACAAGCTAGCCGCAGAGTTTGGAGTTTCAGAAGTTGAAGCTAGACGATGGGGATTTAGAAAAACTGCCAGCAACTACCGAAATCCCCCGTTAATGTCTTACAAACTAGCAGAAAAAATTGATAAAGAATTATTAACTAAATCTGTATCTTTATAGAACCATTGTGACCTAGACCCCGCTTCAAAATCGGGTTTTAATTAAAGGTTAAGCATCAAAACTCCATCTTATCTATGTTTGAGATAAGGAATACCCTATGAAGGCATCTGTATCATGTCGGAACATTTCACTATTTCAACCTTAGATATCATTCACAGCCTCAAACTTTCCTGTCAGATACCTGATGTGGTGGAGGCGATCGCATCACAAAGCATCATTACCAAAACAGCTCAAGAGCTAAGAATTACAGTCACACCAGAAGAACTACAGCAAGAAGGAGATGACTTAAGGTTTGCTAAGAAGCTTGTCAAAGCTAAAGACACCTGGACATGGCTAGAAAAACACCACCTGTCTGTAAATGAGTTTGAAGAATTAGCCTACAACAACATCCTTTCACGGAAGTTAGCAAATCATCTATTTTCTGATCAACTCGAAAAGCACTTTTATGAACACCAACTCGATTATGTCGCCGCCGTTACCTACGAAGTCATCTTCGAGGATCGAGACTTGGCTTTAGAGCTTTTTTATGCACTCGAAGAAGGCGAAATCAATTTTCCTGAAATTGCTCGTTTATATATTTCAGAACCAGAACTCCGCCGTGCTTATGGATATCAAGGACTGCGATATCGCAAAGATTTTCGCCCAGAGATTGCAGCTGCTGTATTTGCTGCTGCACCCCCAAATGCTCTCAAACCGATTACGACACCCAAGGGAGTGCATTTAATTTGGGTGGAAGAAATTATTCAACCCCAATTAGATGAGCAATTGCGCCAAAAAATCATTACAGAATCATTTTCTAATTGGTTAAAGCAACAAATCAACGCGATGAGAATTGTCACTCAAATAGACTCAGATGCAAACGTGCGATCGCACGAAGAATTGCTAGATACGTCATTCACTAAAACTAAATAGGTGATGAAATTGCAAATGTTTTGGTATCTAAATGTTTTATCTAACTTAAGATAGATGTTTCAAAAATTATATAAATGTTATGTGGGTAGGCATTTTTTGCTTGAAAGTTTCATAAGCTGCGAGGTTTAGGAGTTTGTAAATCCATCTAAGGAGAGATATTTTTAGAGATTAACAAAATAACTTAAATAGCTATAAAGCTTGCTAGGCAGCAATAGTTTTAATCAATGCCTAGATTTTTTCTGCTATTTTTTATGGTTTTAATTAATGCTATTTTTGATGATTTTTAGCTAAATAGATTAATTATTTTAATCAAAGTATTTTCAAAAAAGAATTGACTTTTATCAAAAATGAAGTATAGTAATTGTGTGTTAATAAATAACAATCAGTTACGCCAAAAACACTCAAAACAGTTCTAAGTTTCAGGAGAAAGTCAAATGATTATTTCTGATCTAAAATACTTAGCAAATACCTCTGAAGAAATTTTTGGTGGTCGTGGTACTAACATCAACAACTTCTACACTGCAACCAAGACAGTTACAGCTAATGTTAATGAAAACTTCACCAAGACAATTATCACTAACTTGGGTGGTTTAACAGGAAACGTTGCTGAATTAGTTGTTAGTGCTGATGCTACTGGAGACAATACCTTCAGCAGCGTCATTGGTGGTGTGCAAACCGAAGCGAATCGCTCTGAAAGTTTCGTTAATGCT
This sequence comes from Nostoc sphaeroides, assembly GCF_003443655.1. NCBI lineage: Bacteria > Bacillati > Cyanobacteriota > Cyanophyceae > Nostocales > Nostocaceae > Nostoc > Nostoc sphaeroides. The sequence continues at coordinate 6,095,156 of NZ_CP031941.1, read as the reverse complement.
ATTTCTGCTACCACTCAGAATCCTACCGAACAAGAGGTAGCAGGGATCGTTACCCACTAACCCACATTTTTAAACGTGGGATTGAAAACTTGGACAACGCAATTCTTACGCTACGCGTCTCGAAAAACATCTTTTTTTTGAGTGAGCTTCAGACTCACAGTTAAAGTCTAAAATTATTTTGTGTTCCCTATTAAGACTTTTCTCTCCCTTTTTTGGTGAAAGAAATCATTGAACCCCAACTATGATGAACAGTTGCGTCAAAAAACCATTAGAAAATGATTTTCTGATTAGTTAAAGCAACAAATTAAGGCTATGAAAACAGTTACTCAGATAGCAGTACGCTTGGGTTAAGGGTAAAACACTTGATCGAAGTCACTTTTTTTACATAGATGCATCAGCATGTGTCTACAACATGCTGTTCGCGAACGTAGATAAGGAGCTTGGTGCATGTCCTGTGCGTCGGGACTACTGCTTGATGTTTTCCCTTACGAGTATTGCACACTATTGTGTTGGGCTATTTCGGTAAAAACAGACTACCTCTGTTTTTGCTGAAGGTATTGTTAACTGAACCCTATTGGATCAGATAGGTTCAGATGCAAATGTGCGATCGCACGATAAATTCCTAGATATCTTATTTACTAGGACTAAATAAGTTATTAAATTACAAATGTTTTTTAGCTAACTATCTTATCTGATTTAAGGTAGATTTTTCTAATGTTATAAAATCTGACAAATACTGCTATTGTTTGCTTAAAACATTTAATATTGTTTTCCTTTTGTCTCTTTTGTATATCCATCGACAAAATGCTGTTTTAGCGCGATTAAAAACTTAAATTAAATCGCTACAAGTCTTGATGGGCAGTAATAAATTAAATTATTGTCTAACTTTAGTATGGTTTTTTGGGTTTTAATTAATGCTTGTATATGATCGTTTTAAGCGGCAATAAGCGGCAATAATATTAGTTTTTTTAATGATGAAATTTTTAGCAAAGTGTTGACTTTTTTCAGAAATGGATTATAGTAATTATGTGGCTAACAAAAACAACTTTGTAACGCCAAACATACCAGCCAAAAGCTAAAACTTTCAGGAGAAACTCAAATGATTATTTCTGATCTAAACTACTTAGAAAATACCTCTGAAGAAATTCTTGGTGGTCGTGGTACTAACATCAACAACTTCTACACTGCAACCAAGACAGTTGTAGCTGATGTTACCGAAACCTTCACCAAGAGCGTTACCACTAACTTGGAAGGTATCCAAGGCAACACTGCTGAATTAGTTGTTAGCGCTGATGCTACCGGAAACAGAACCTTCAGCAGCGTTATTGGTGGTGTTCAAGTTGAAGACGATCGCTCTGAAACCTTCGTTAACGCTATTGCTGCTACCATCTAGTAGTAATAATGTGGCTAACAAAGACAACTTTGTAACGCCAAAGATTCCGCACAAAATTTCCAACTTTCACGAGAAACTCAAATGATTATTTCTGATCTAAACTACTTAGAAAATACCTCTGAAGAAATTCTTGGTGGTCGTGGTACTAACATCAACAACTTCTACACTGCAACCAAGACAGTTGTAGCTAATGTTACCGAAACCTTCACCAAGAGCGTTACCACTAACTTGGAAGGTATCCAAGGCAACACTGCTGAATTAGTTGTTAGCGCTGATGCTACCGGAAACAGAACCTTCAGCAGCGTTATTGGTGGTGTTCAAGTTGAAGACAATCGCTCTGAAACCTTCGTTAACGCTATTGCTGCTACCATCTAGTAGTAATAATCTGGCTAACAAAGACAACTTTGTAACGCCAAAAATTCCGCACAAAATTTCCAACTTTCAGGAGAAACTCAAATGATTATTTCTGATCTAAACTACTTAGAAAATACCTCTGAAGAAATCCTTGGTGGTCGTGGTACTAACATCAACAACTTCTACACTGCAACCAAGACAGTTGTAGCTGATGTTACCGAAACCTTCACCAAGAGCGTTACCACTACCTTAGATGGTATCCAAGGCAACACTGCTGAATTAGTTGTTAGCGCTGATGCAACCGGAAGCAGAACCTTCAGCAGCGTTATTGGTGGTGTTCAAGTTGAAGACGATCGCTCTGAGACTTTCGTTAACGCTATTGCTGCTACCATTCGTGATCCTGGAACTTAATCCAACTGGATTAGTTAAGGTTAAGCCTAAAAACAAAAGCAGGTTAGAGTGAGTAAGAAAACCAACACTCCATAGCAATTGTTTTGTTGGGTTATCTTGTACTCTACTCAACCTACTGTTGGATGTTTAAAGATTGCTGAAAACTATATTGGTTTATAGTTTTCAGCAATTTTCTAAATTAGATTCAATGTTAACACAGTTAATCAGACAGTTGCAAGATTTACCTCTTTATGTAAGGTGATATGTGTTTGTGAATGTAGGAAACCTCTTGTCAAGTCGAGTAATGCTAGGGTAGCGTCTCCAAAGTTCAGCATCTAAGCAAGTAGCATACTCAGTAAACCAAAACATTTTTACAAGTCTTACCATCTGGACATTTCAGCTTCTGTCAAAAAAGAGGAAAGGGGGCAGGGCGCACAAAGCTTAGGGGAGAACGCCATAAATAAATTTATGTCTGCTGAAACTTGGACGTATTATTTCCTGTCGTAATGCATCTCGAAATAAATATTTAACATTAAGCATCAATAAATTTATTTGCTCTGAAACCCTTTTGGTAGGGAATTACACCATCTTCTCCCATGCTCCCTGCTCCTTGCTCCTCTCCTCTCTGGTCAAGTCGGTATTGTATATCTAGCAAGATCAAGAGGAAATCTAATGAGCAGTATTTTTTTAACAGGTCTGTCCTACGTCAATATGAGCGGTGCCGGCGGCAGCATCAACGCCAGCATTTCTTCCCCTACAGGTTTAAGGATTAACAGGAGTCAAGAAGTTTTCGTACCCGGAGCAAGATCCAATAGAAGTACTGTGGTAGCTACGAATTCCTACACTGGAGATAACACGAACGATTTGTTATTAGGAGGTCAAAATAACGGTACTTTCGTCAGCAATTTAGGCACTGATACATTTAGAGGTACTAATCGCAGTTTATTTCTAGGTACAACAAATTCTACTTCTGGGCGTAGTAATGTCATCAGTGATTTGAATTCATCTTTAAGTAATGTGATTGGGATAGGAACAAATAATAACCTGTTAAGCAACTTAGAATTTGCAGGCTTCAATTCGATAGGTGATAGTTTCATGTGAGGTGCTAATTTAGCCTATTTTTAGAGCAGTTTTTACAAATATTTTTGGTTTGGGGAAAACAATAATTTAGCAATGAACCTAATGCTCCAAAATAGCTAATCTGAGGATGTTTTAAAAGCCCTATTGTTGGTATCAAAACGTTTTAGCTCCTCCTAAATCCCCCTTTTTAAAGGGGACTTTGATTCCGGTTTCCCCTTCAAAAAGGTGAGTCAGTGCCGTGTCTAAAATCATAGCAAAATACTTTTAAAACATCCTCTTGGGATAATTACGCACTACACATTGGCAACTTCAACCAAGAATTTGCGAGGTAAAAAACATGGCAATTGTAGAAATAAATGACAGCAACAATATAGAAGGCAATAATGCTGATAGAATAGCGAATCTTTTTAATCGTAGCAACGATATATTGACCGGGAGAAATCGTAATAACAATACATCTGGAGGTGGGAGTAGTTTTTTACAAGGAACTAGGGGCAACGATCTATTAAGTGTCCCAGAAGGAAACACTAATACTAGGAGTTACACGATTCTTGGTATTAGTGGTAACGATACTTTGACTGGGGGAGGCGGTAATGACAATATAAATGCAGGTTTCGGTGGTAGTTCCCTATTGAATGGAGGAGATGGGAATGACAAATTGTTTGGCAGCCTTGGTGACGATACCCTGAATGGGGGTAGCGGTAATGATCTGCTGAGTGGAAGTGCTGGTGATGACTTGCTAAATGGGGATAGTGGCAATGATTCGCTCAATGGAAGTCTCGGCAATGACATCCTTAATGGGGGACTTGGAAATGATAATCTCTCAGCAAGTGAAGGGGATGACTTTCTTTTTGGGGATGCTGGCAATGACAGCCTCGATGGAAGTGCGGGTAGTGACATAATATTTGGGGGCGGTGGTAATGATATTCTCACTGGAGGCCCTAGCGGAAATCCTGATGCTCCTGAAGGATTCTTTGATGACGTTCTCGTAGGGGGTGCTGGTAGTGACACCCTGAAGGGATTTGGCGCTCGTACAGGATCAGGTGGTGATGGTACAGCAAAATTATTTGAGAGAGATGTGTTAGTAGGTGGTGGTGCGGTTAACCAAAACGGCAATATTACAGATTCTTCTGGCGATGGCGTGAAAGACGTATTTTTGCTTGCAGATGCCGATGGCCCTTTTTATACAGGATCTGGCAATAAGGACTTTGCTATTATTCAAGGCTTTGAGAAGGGTATTGATGAGTATAGACTACTTTCACCTGGTTTAAATTTTAGATTTGGAACTCGACCGAATCCGAATGGCGGTGGTCTTGACACGTATGTTTTTGCCGAACTTCCTACTGGTTCTGACCTAATTGCGATTTTTACAAATGTTGACCTGATTGGCTAGGTATACCTCGTAATAAATAGAGAATGAAATTAACAATGCCTTGTTTGTGGTCAAGAGTAGTTAGTATAGATGCGATCGCTCTGCTTGAATCAAGAATATAAATAATTATTTAAGCAGCGCAGATAATAGTAAAATTCACAACTTTGGAGACAAAAAATATGGCAATTTTACAAGGAACTGACGCCGATGATACCCTCAATGGGGGTAGCGGTAACGATAGCATTAATGGAGGTCTTCGTAATGACTTACTTTTTGGAAATCCTGGCAATGACACCCTCAATGGAGGTAACGGTAGTGATGTAATATTTGGAGGCGATGGTAATGATCGTCTGATTGGAGGTTTTAGCGGAGATCCATCTGCTGGTAAAGGATTCTTTGAGGACGTTCTCGTAGGAGGTGCTGGTAGCGACACTCTGGACGGATTTGGCAGAGGTCTTAGACCAAGATTATTTGAGAGAGATGAGTTAATAGGTGGCGGTGAGGTTGACAATAAGGGTGAGGTCACAACTATTGCTGGCGATGGCGTGAAAGATTTATTTGTGCTTGGGGATGCGCAAGGCTCTTATTATACAGATGCTGGCGTCAGTGACTATGCTCTTATTTTGGGCTTTGAGAAGGGTATTGATCAGTTAGCACTTAGTACAACTGTGAATTATAAACTTCAAACAGGCTCTGTGATAACTGAGCTTGATACTATAATTTTCGCCCAACTTCCTGGCGGTGATGAGCTAATTGCGATTGTAACAAATGTTGACCTGACGACTAAATAGGTATAGCTCATCATCGTATCCGTTCAATAAATCGAGGTGACCTAGCAGTTCAGGAACGATTTTACGCTATTTGAGGCTTGTCACTGAGCAATTTACCTCGGATTATTGAGCGGTTACTCATTATCAACAGAGGGTGAAAGTAACAATAACTTGTTTGTAGCCAAGAATAATTTAGATGCCCTGCTTGAACCAAGAATATAAATAATATTTAAGCAGCGCAAATAATAGTAAAATTTACAACTTTGCGAGACAGCAAATATGGCAATATTACAAGGAACTAGCAGCGATGATACCCTCAATGGAGGTAGCGGTAACGATAGCCTTAATGGAGGTCTTGGTGATGACTTGCTTTTTGGGAATGCTGGCAATGACACCCTCAGAGGAAATCAGGGTAGTGACGTAATATTTGGAGGCGATGGTAATGATAATCTGATTGGAGGTACTAACGGATCTCCAGATGCTCCTGAAGGATTCTTTGAAGACTTTCTCGTAGGGGGTACTGGTAGTGACACTCTGAATGGATTTGGCGGTGGTACAGGAACATCATTTGAGAGAGATATCTTAGTTGGTGGCGGTGCGGTTGACAATCAGGGTAAGGTCACAGATATTTCTGGCGATGGCGTGAAAGATGCATTTGTGCTTGGGGATACGAAAGCCCCTTATTATACAGCTGCTGGCGAGAACGACTATGCTATTATTCTGGGCTTTGAAAAGGGTATTGATAAGTTGCAAGTTAGTCCATCTGTAACTTATCGACTTCAAACAGGCTCTGTGATAACTGAGCTTGATACTATAATTTTCGCCCAAGTTCCTAGCGGTGATGATCTAATTGCGATTGTAGGAGACGTTGACCTGACTACTAAATAGGTATAGCTCATCATCGTATCAGCTCAATAAATCGAGGCGACCTAGCAGTTCAGAAACGATTTTACGCTATTTGAGGCTTGTCACTGAGCAATTTACCTTGGATTATTGAGCGGTTACTCATCATTAACAGAGGATAAAATTAACAATACCTTGTTTGTGGTCAAGAATAATTTAGATGCGATCGCCCTGGATAATTGACATGACTGCTGAAATTATGAGATTCTGCGATCGCTATATCCAATTCCACAAAATAGGGTTGCATACACTCATACATCTTTGTAGACAAAGTACTTAACAGGAACAGAAAAATTATGCAGCCACAGACACTATTTTTACAGCCAATTGTAGATCCAATTCCTAATCCCAACCCTAACTTTGCTAACGCTCAAGGGTCTGCTTTGTTCTCAAACTATAGTCAAAAGCCCTCAGGAACTTTGACTACCACTGAGATAAAGGCGTTGGTTGAAAGTGGCGTTGCTATTGCTACGGTTCAAGCTGGAGCTGTTTTTAACAATGACCCGACTTTTTCTTCGCTCTTTGGTGACATTACTGGTATTGGATTAGATGGTGCTTTCGCAGGAACTGCCAGTAATAAAATGCAAGTGGTTGCTAGTTTTAAAGTTGCTGCTAATAAAACCTTTTCTTTCGATTTCTCCACCAACTTAGCACTAACAGCTAAAGAAATTGAAAATTCTGCTACTGAATATAACCAGGGTAAGGGGAAAATTGGTTTCTTGGTACTAGATACCACAAATCCTTATAAACCTAAGGTATTAGATTATTTCGGTGTCCAAGGTAAGTTAATTTCCTCTGAGAATATTGCTGATTTTAAATATAGTAGGAGTCGTAGCGTTATTATTAAGAGTCGCTCGCAAACTACTGATATTGACGGCGATAATGGTGAGGACTCTCTCAAAATAAAGTCCATTGGTAGTTATCAAAAGACCTTTCATGATAACACCAACATAACAATAGTAGAAATGAATGCCAGTAATATTACTTTTCTAGGAGATACTTTAATCAACAATTTAGGTAGAGATGTTATTTATGGCAGCATCTGGAAAGATAATCTTAGAGGAAGTAACAGTGAAGACAAAATTTATGGCAGCTTAGGAGATGACAAACTGGATGGAAACAAAGGCGATGATATCCTCGAAGGCGGTGAAGGGAATGATACCCTAATTGGAGGCCAAGGCAATGATAGCCTAAATGGGGGTTCGGATGATGACGTTCTGATTGGTGGTGCTGGGAATGATGTTTTAGTTGGTGGCGACGGCTATGACAAATTTGTTTTCAACTTTAACAATAGCTTGTTGGCAGGTAAGCTTGGTGGAGTCCAAGATTTACTAGTTGGTATTGGTATCAATCTCCGTCTCGATAACGTTTTCAACGTTAGCGATAAATTTTTGATAAGTGACTTTGATGTTATTCAAGATTTTAAAATTGGTATTGATAAGATTGAATTTAGGGGTTTGCATGATATTAACCCTGACACTTGGTTAGATGACATGTTTTCTCAAGGAAATATAACCGATACTAAAAATGGCCTCATTTTGAATTTTAATGCTGAAGACGCTCAAGTAAATTTATTGCTATCAGGTGTAAAATCTAACCAGTTTAGCTCTGATTCGATCATACTTTCTTAGAATAATTTATTAGTAACGCTTTGCTTAATTCGTAATACCTATTTCCTATATAGGACTCATATCTGATTTCTGAACAAGATTTCAGATAAAACCCAATACAGTTCAGTTAAGCCCAAAAACCTTGGTAAAGACGCGAAATTTCGCGTCTCTACAGGTCTAAAATTAGTACCAAAAATCCTTAACTGAACCGTATTGAGATAAAACCCTGATAAAACGGGCTTTTTACTCTCAGTATGTTTTCAGAAATCAAATCGGAGTCCTATAGTTTTTAGACAATAGCCACTAAGATGAAATCAGGTATGTAAAAACGATACGGATGACACTACAAGACGCACGAGAATACGCACCAGCAACCGAGCGCAATCGTGAACCAATTCTAGAAGTACTTTTACAAGTATTACCTGGAAGTGGCACGATCTTGGAAATCGCCAGTGGTACTGGTGAACACGCAGTCTTTTTTGCGCCCAGACTCAGAGATTGTATGTGGTTACCAACAGATACAAATCCACAAAAAAGAGCCAGCATTATTGCATGGACTGAACACAATGTATGTAATAATATCTATCCACCGCTTGAACTTGATGTTAGAGAACCAGTTTGGCCAGTGGAGCAGGGCGCGGTAACCCAGTGGCTGGATACCTCGCCAATTAACGCGATCGTCAACATCAATATGATTCACATTTCACCTTGGTCAGCCTGTCTGGGGCTAATGGCAGGGGCAGGGCGTATCTTAAAAGCAGGAGGTATCCTGTATTTGTATGGGCCCTTCAAACAAGGTGGAGAACATACAGCACCGAGTAATGCAGCTTTTGACAGCTCTTTACGCGCCCAAAACCCAGAGTGGGGTATACGTAACTTGGATGATGTTGTAGCAGCAGCTAGCGCACAAAATCTCACCTTGAAACAAACTTACCAAATGCCAGCTAATAATCTTTCAGTAGTGTTTCAACGAATATCTGCGGGAATCTCATTTCAATAAGAGGGGTGGGAGGAATAGCCGTCCAGCGATTTAGTCATTTGTCATTTGTCAACCGACAAGAGGACTTTTCAAATATCCTCTTATACGATATTTTTATTTTGCTGCCCCGACTTGTAGAAAAAGGCGACTTCAGCCTTTTTTTACAAGTTAGGAACCTTCTATTATATAAATGCTCTGGTTAGCTATATTTACTCGATCTGTTGCAGATTACTAATTGTAAAGAATATTGTATCATCAGTTCTTTGGTTATCATAATCGATGTTAATTTGAGTGGGGTAGCCAAGTATTGGGTTATATTGTACAGTCAAGTTGTCTGCTTTTTGAATGAACGCATTTTTAATGATATTAAAGAGTTTAGGAATTGTATTATATTTTTGAAATAATCCTTTATCTACTGGCTTTTTAGCATCTTTATAAGTAATGGAAGTCGTTACTCCATTGCGGACTTCAATAATCACTGGTTCTGTGGATTTGGGTGAACAATAGCAACTTCTAGTAAATTCATAGCGATAGTTAGAGATGTTTTTTCGTCTCCATAATCGATAATTAATCTTAAATTGTTCTAAGACAAAACTAGTAGACGCTAGTTTTTGGGCTACCTGTATAGGAGGTTGAGATATTACAGGTGTACTCAAACCCAAAGACGCGACTAAAATGGTACTAATTGCAATTGGTAAGCGCATATAAATCTATCCTTCTATGTTTAACTCCAATTGCTTAGTCTAACCTGCTTCAAGATGATTGCCAAAAAACTGAAATTATTTTTGACACTCATCCATAGCCCAATACGGTTGGGTTAGCGCCAAAAACCTTAAATCGACCAAGTAGTATGTTTACCGTCTGTGAAAAATTTTTATTACAATGCAGATGTCCACTAGGCGGCGTGCTGTCTATCTACGTAAATCGAGAAGATAATCGATGAGTAATCAACTACAAGACTACAATCCTAGCGGCATAGGTGAAGTAAATGGCAACCTCTTAGGTTTGCCCTGCGATTATGAGTCTGCAAACCTGATTGTCTTTGGTGTGCCGTGGGAAGTCACTGTTTCTTATGGTGCAGGCACAGCTAACGGCCCACAGCGAATTCTCGATGCTTCAACTCAACTAGATTTGTTCGATTTTGATAACCCTGATGGTTGGAAGCAGGGAATTTTTATGGTGGAAATTCCCCAAGATATTTTAGAGAAGAATACATATTACCGCGCCTTGGCAGCAAAAATTATTGAGCGATTAGCCCAAGGTAAACAACTCTCAGATACACCTGATTTAACCCCTGTTCTTAGAGAAATTAATCAGGCTGGCCAACAGGTTAATCAATGGCTGTTTGAAAATTGTCAGCAAGCAATTAACAAGGGTAAGCGAGTTGCAGTGATTGGTGGAGATCACAGTTCGCCGTTAGGTTATTTCCAAGCATTAGCGGCTGAGTACACAAACTATGGCATTTTACACATTGATGCCCACGCAGATTTACGCGATGCTTATGAGGGATTTGAGTTTTCCCATGCGTCGATTATGTTTAATGCGATGAAAATACCGCAAATTTCCAAGCTAGTGCAAGTGGGTTTGCGTGATATTAGTCATGATGAAGTGCAAATGATAGACCAATCTAGCGATCGCATTATTGCATATTACGACCCAGCCATTAAACAAAAGCTTTACTCTGGAACAACTTGGCTTGATTTATGCCGAGAAATTATCAGTCATTTACCTGAGTATGTTTACATTAGCTTTGATGTAGATGGTTTAGATCCAAAACTCTGTCCGAGTACAGGTACTCCTGTTCCAGGTGGGTTGGAATTAGAGCAAACATTTTGTCTGTTCCGGGAATTGGTTAATAGTGGGAGAAAAATTATTGGCTTTGATATCTGCGAAGTCGGTGATGCTGAGTGGGATGGTAATGTTGGGGCGCGGGTAGTTTACAAGCTGGCGAATTTGATGGATTTATCTCAGCATAATTCGTAATTGGAAGACAACTTGTCGAGCTAAAAGGGCGACGCCGAATAGCCCGTCGTAGACATCATTCCACCTCAAAGCCTCATCATTTGACTTCCGAACACGAAAGTTGCACCTCATACCAATTCACGAAAATCCTGATAAATATAGATTTATCGTAGGGGCATGGCAATGCCATGCCCCTAAAGAGCGTATTTGTATCATTATTAAAGTGAAATGGTATCACTGTTGTCTCGTTCCCAGTCGGAGACTGGGAACGCCAATCGTTGAGGCTCCGCCTCAAGACTTGCGGCAGAGAGAGCCGCAATTGATCTGCATTTCCAGTCGGAGACTGGAAACGAGGTAAGCCGAAGTCTCAAATCCAAAATCCAAAATGGTATAAGTTTTCTCCCACTTCCCAATGTTTATTGTTAAACTTATACTGAGTATTTTTTTAACCTTTTATTCTAAAATAATTACTTAACCAATGGTAGATGCCAAAATCTATAAAAATACAGTGATAATTACATTGCTAATTTGCGAACTGCTTCCTTATGCTTGCATTATCTTTTCCTTACATGATTTTGATACTACCTTTACATTATCCTTTAATTATGAGTGTGGGATAATACATGATATGCTCCTTCCTTAGACAATGCGTAGTATTATGCTTGGTATTAGAGGAAAAACCTCATCCAAATTACCCGCTTAACACTTTTCAATAAAAATTCATAGGGTACAATAACTGAATATTGCTCAAATATTTTTAAAATTCAAAGCAGGATTTTTTTAATGATCAGCTTAAGTAATTCGGAAAATGGCACAGCTAACAGCACAGCAGCCACTAAGAGACTGACAAGGGCGATAATGGTTTCTGGTGGGGAGTTCTCACTGATATTAGCTTGTTGTAACTCTGTTGAAAGGCAGCAGCAAGTGTTGAATGTGTTAACAGAATTTTCATCAGCAGACATCCACGAAATCCTGCTGTCACCTGCAACAGACACATTATATACAGCTATTACAACTGCGATTGGGGCGACTCTTCCCGAAGCTTTGATGGTACGGGGTTTAGAATCTGTAATACAAATTAACCAACTAATCATCAGTACCAACATGATGCGAAATCAGTTTCGGAAAGAGTTTCGGTTTCCGTTGGTGTTGTGGATCAATGATGAAATTCTGTGCAAGCTAGTCTGGCTAGCACCCGACTTTAAAGACTGGGCAGCAAGTACTATTAGATTTGATGTACCTCAGCATCAGTTAATTGAAGCTGAACACCAAGCGATTAGCGCCTAAATATTGCCTGAGATTACTTGCAAAATATTGTAGACGCTAGGTTGAGCAGAGCAAAACCTCAGCTATAGTTTTGTAGGATTCTTTTTTAAAATTACTTTTATTCAACTCTCGCTTACGAAAATGAGGGAAAAACTATTGCAAGCTTTTCTGGCAAGCTATTTTTCCAGACAGTGGTGTGGATTACCTTGTTCAATAAACGGCTTTCACCTTAAGTTGACACCAATGAGCGATCGCGTGTCCCTACGCAGTACCCGTTCAAATGATAATTGCTATAAGGGACTAAGAGGATGTTTTCAAAGTATTGGGCGAATAGAATTCGCTACTACACAAACTTTCGTCCACCTCCGTGGACTAATACAAAATCAAGGTTTTTAACCCACGATCGGTAGCTTTTGCTTGTGTAGCGAATAGAATCCGCTACTACACAAACTCTTTCCACCTTCGTGGACTATAGCGGTTCCCATTCAGATGCGCTACAACATTATATTGCAATACAGTTCAGTTAAGGATTTGTGGTACTGATTTTAAACCTGTAGAGACGCGAAATTTCGCGTCTCTACCAAGATTTTTGGGCTTAACTGAACGGTATTGCATTATATTGCGAGGTGTAAGGGCACGGCACTGCCGTGCCCCTACAGGTGTACCTCACCTAAACGAGAACCGCTATAATACAAAATCAAGGTTTTTAACCCACGATCGGTAGCTTTTGTTTGTGTAGCCGCGACTTCTAGTCGCTCGGCGAGTAATAAATTAGACTTGTTCATTCATCCTTTAAGGAACAAACAATCAGTACATCAGCGTCTGGTTTTTATATCTGTTTCAGAAGACAGGTACTAAATTAATTCCAACTGGCGAAGTCCTGGAATTGTATACTTTATTGTATATTCTTGGCTGGATACTATTTATGAGTTATATAACTCTTGACTAACATCCCTATATTACTATGAAACTCATGCTGAAAAACTACTTTAACCCCAATCAAACGCGAATTTTCACTGTTTTGATTTTGACTGGAATTTTGTCTGTTGCTAGCGGTTTAACATTTATCAAAGGCGTTACGGCCGCTACTGCAAAGTTATCGCTAGAAACAAGCAATGAAGTTCTCAAAGACAATATTAAATCAAACCGCTTGCAACGTCCAGTAGCTAACGCGGTAGTGGAAGATTTAGACCATAATAATGGGCGATCGCTACGTTTAGCCTCGGCAAACAATCAGCAAAATAAATTACCCGCATCTGTAAAAAATGCTGTTTTGCAAGCCGCCTCCAAGCGTTTGCAACAGCCAATTTCTCAGCTAAGAATCATTGAGTTTAAACAGCAAACTTGGAGAGATGGCTGTTTAGAATTAGCTAATGCTGATGAATTCTGTACCGCAGCTTTGGTACCAGGTTGGCGGGTGGTTGTAGGCATTGGTGAACAAACCTTGGTTTATCATACCAATCAAACAGGTTCCGCACTCAGGCTAAATGAAAACGCTAGCTCAAGTCCACTAACCCCGGTGCAAATTCCAGTCAGCGAGTTACCACCACCATTAGCTGGACATGTAGTATTTCGGCAAATTTCCAGTGGTGGTTTTATTGGCAGAACTTACGAGACTGTTCTACTCAAAGATGGACAATTGATTCGGGTGCGGATTGGTGATGCCAATGATTCTGAGCGTAGTGTTCGCCGCGTTTCTGTGCAACAGGTGCAACAATTTGTGCGATCGCTAGAACGTTCTAAATTTAGTAAATTCAAAAATCTGAGTTATCCAGCCCCCATCGGTTCTGCTGATTTTATCACCTACACTCTTACCAGCCAACAGGGTACGGTTCAGTACAACGATATTTCTCAAAATAACCTGCCAAAGAATTTACAAGCAGCAGTCAAAGCCTGGAATGATCTCATAGCCAGCGCCAAATAAGAAACCTCAGCATGAAGAGCGATTGTTTTAGCGCTTACAATCGAAACGATCGCTATTTATGCTGATTGCTCATAATTTGATCATGTCTGTAACCAAATGATGAAAAGGTTTGTAAAGTGGTGTGTTGAGTTTCATTCTTGGTGGAATATTCGCCAAAGTAGAAAGTCTCTTTTGTTTGCTGTTATAGCTAGCTTGAGTGTAGTTGCTACGGTGATGCTATCGTTTCCCTTAAACGCTCAAATTAATCTGCCGCCTACGTCAGCATCTGAGTTAAGGGGAGTGTGGTTAACAAATATTGATAGTGATGTGTTATTTGAGCGCGATCGCCTCAAGGGATCTTTGCAACGCCTTGACGAACTCAATTTTAACACCATATATCCGGCGGTTTGGAATTGGGGATATACGTTGTATCCTAGCAAAGTTGCGGCCAAAGTTATTGGGCGATCGCTCGATCCCACACCCGGACTCAAAGGACGAGATATTCTCAAAGAAATTGTTGATGTGGGACATCAAAAAGGGTTAACAGTGATTCCCTGGTTTGAATTTGGCTTTATGGCACCAGCAGATTCTCTATTAGCTAAAAATCGTCCCCAATGGCTCACTAGTAAAAGTGACGGGACGCGGATTATCAAAGAAGGGACACATAATCGCGTTTGGCTAAATCCCTTTCGCCCAGAAGTACAACAATTTATTCAAGATTTAATTGTTGAAATTGTTAGAAACTACAATATCGATGGTATTCAATTTGATGACCATTTTGGCTTACCATCAGAATTAGGATACGATGCTTACACAGTGGCACTTTACAAAAAAGAACACCGTGGTAAAGCTCCCTCCAAAAACTTTAAAGATCCAGAATGGGTGCGCTGGAGAGCTAATAAAATCACGGAGTTTATGAAACGGGTATTTACAGCCATTAAAGCTACTAAAAAAAATTGCCTGGTTTCTGTTGCTCCTAATCCTCAACGTTTTTCCTACGACTTCTTTTTAGCAGACTGGCAGAAATGGGAACGGCTGGGAATTATTGAAGACTTAGTTTTGCAGATATATCGTGATGACTTGAATATTTTTATCAGCGAATTAGAGTATCCAGAAGTGAAAGCGGCCAAGAGCCATATTCCTGTGAGTGTCGGTATTCTGGCTGGGTTAAAAAACCGATCTGTGCCGATGCAACAAATTCAGACACAAGTGCAAAAAGTACGCGATCGCAATTTCGCTGGAGTCTCTTTCTTTTTCTATGAAACCCTCTGGAATATGAGCAAAGAAAAGCCACAAGAGCGTCAAACTGGTTTCCAGAAAATTTTCCCCACACCAACGGCTTACCCGAATTTGTTAGCAGGTTGGAAACCATAAAAAAGGATGAAGGATGAAAGTTAATACTTTATCCTTCACACTTCTATTCGTCAGTCAAACTGCTCCGGTTTTGCGCTCAATCCCCGTTACAAAACTGAATTACGTTAGCGCAGCGTTAGCGACGCAGGAGCGTCATTACGAATTATTTTAACTAGCTTGCTGTCCAAACCGTCTCTGTAAATCAGCTTCCGCTTCCTCAATTGTCATCGGCATCTGTTTTGGAGATTGGGCACGTCTCCTGTCGATGTAGATATGGAATGCTTCATCGTCGTTGCGATGCTCCAAAATATAAACATTTCTGGTGCGCTCGTCTAATCTTACAAGGTCTATTCGTTTATAACTCTGGTAAGTTGATAGCACACCCGAATTTGTGGATATTGCTTGTTTGGGTGTAGGCTCCATAAACACTATCCTATTCCCAAACGCCCAGCCAAACCGGGAGTTAAGGGTAGAAGCGTGGTAATCATCAAGAATAGAGCCAAAAGCCCCAAAGCGGCTCTAGCATCATCGGGTTCAGTGACTTCATTCAAGCTGGGGCGTTCTTGATCTCGTTGCAAAAAGAAAATTACGATCGCCCAGTACATGGCAAGAGTATTACCGAGAGACACTAGTGCTAGTAAAATTAAAGTTGCTACTGTTGCTCGTCCTGCGGTTTTGCGTCCATAAATCGCCTGAACAATGCGCCCACCATCGAGTTGTCCGGCTGGCATTAAGTTCAAAGCGTTAATTACTAACCCCAGCCAACCAATTATCACTAAGGGATGAACACTTACCAGGGGTGACTGCAACGCCGAACCAAGGACAACTCGCGCCAAACTTCCCACCAAAATCGACCCTTGGAAAAACTGATTTGGTAATTGAAATAAACTACCTGGGTGAGAAAGCACCAAGCCCGTCACCAGCATTAACAAAGAGACAATACCACCTGCGGCTGGCCCTGCCAAGGCAATATCAAATAATACCTTGCGGTTGGGTAATAGAGATTCAAAGCGGGTAATTGCACCAAAGGAACCAATTTGGACAGCCGGCAGAAAGAAAGGCCAGCTAAGGCGGATTTGGTGACGCTGTGCAAGTAACCAATGACCGATTTCGTGAGCTATTAAAATCGCAAATATCCCAGCGCCTATGGGCAAAGCTTCTTGAAACCGCCCTGGATTGCCAAAGAAATCAAAATTCAGCAGTAATCCCGCAGCTTCTAAACTTGTGGCAATGGTCGCTATCAACAGAATACCTGCAAAAGCTTTTTGCGATCGCAACATCGGCTTGGGATCATTGCGACTGGGTAGGACAATCACCACAGGTCTACCATCTGTATTTTCCACTAAAAATAGGCGATATTGATCGCCAAGGCGTTGCCGTAAACTTGCAGTTAGACGGTTGTGAGTCTCTTCTGGTTCTCCCCGCAAATTGCCTTTGAAAATGGCTCCATCTTGGTAAGCGATCGTTTCTGTAGCAAAAAACGTATCGATACCGAAAATACCTTTAACTGCATTCAAGTCTTCTTCTGGTATCGGTGGGATCTCCGGTTTCAGTTCTGCTACTTTTGGTTGTGGGGAATTTGCTTTAAGTGAGGAAGCAGCAGCGAGTCTTTCGGTGGCGCGTTGCTTGAGGATGGCATCTTGCCCAGCTGCGCGTAACTGTCTGCCCAAGTAGACGTACAATCCGGCGGATGTCACCACTAAGAACAATATACCCGCTATATTGATGTAAATCCCTGCGGCAAACAATCCAAAAAACAGGAGCCAGGGAGTCATCAACACCACCGACTGTAACCAGGCTAAGATTCCCAGTTTACCAAAAGGTCTGGCGCGATAAAAGCCCCAGCCCAAAATGCCTAAAGCTACCAGTAGGATTGCCGCTAGGATAGAAGTTTCTGATAAAGTAAACATCTCCAAACCTTTGCTATTGAGACTAAGCCAGAACAAGTCCGGTATTGCAGATACACTTATTAATGTATAACGCCGCCTGTAATCTGCCCAAATTATCCCGCTTTGCGTGGGCGTAGCCAAACCCAGGCGAGAGGTAAAAAAGTTCGTAGTCAGGACTTTAGTCCTGGATTTTTAAGCACTGAAGTGCTTACTACAAACCTATCAAAATTTTTGGGACAGATCACTAGGTTTTAAAAAGTAATTGTTTTGTTAATATGTGTTACGGCTTTAGCCTAATGCACCTGACCAACTTGAAAAAAGAGCGATCGCATCTATCAATCGCTCTCTAACCCAATAATTAATTTGCTCAAACTCTATATGAGCGAAGTATTCTTCTAAGTCCAATAAAGAATTTCAGCATTTGGAAAGCGCCTACTAATCTGACTCTCAAAAAAGCTACGCAACGCCTTCATTGTGTATCTGATGCTGAAACTTGGTCTGTAATGGTATTCAGCAATATCGTTCTCCGTTATGAAAGTTTGCTGATTTCTGCAATTAATTTTCCAGGACTTGCTTAATTCGTCGCTCTAACAAATCAAGATCCAAACTGCCTTCATCACGGTTAATTCGACGCACAGTTGAATTAACATTAGCTAAATTAACCAATAAATCTTGAAGAATTTCCTGCTGCTGACGGGCTTGGGTAACTTCGTGTGGTTCCTGTACCAAATCACGCACGATGGTATCTTCAGCGCGAGAGGCGATAATTGGATCGCTTTGCCCTTGAACGTGAACAAAGGTTCGTCGTCCTGGGCCTCGCTCCTCTTCTATTGGT
Source organism: Nostoc sphaeroides (assembly GCF_003443655.1). NCBI lineage: Bacteria > Bacillati > Cyanobacteriota > Cyanophyceae > Nostocales > Nostocaceae > Nostoc > Nostoc sphaeroides. The sequence continues at coordinate 6,077,097 of NZ_CP031941.1, read as the reverse complement.
ATAACTGCTGTTACTTGGTCAGAACGCACATATTTGCCAAATCCCAAATGGACTAGCTCTGATGAGAGTATTTTCATATAATTGAAGCTTTATTTTTATGTCTTACTTATATTGTAAAATCTAGAAAAGTGACTTGAAGCCATAGACCATACGGGTTATACCCAATTCCAAGTAGTAGTTTCCTTGTCGGGTTACGGCAATGTCCATTGGTGTCAACTTAACGTGAAAGCCAGCCTCAAACAAGCTTTTACATTCAAATCTCGTTTCCAGTCTCCGACTGGAAATGCAGATCAATTGCGGCTCTGCCGCAAGTCTTGAGGCCGAGCCTCAACGACTGGGCATTCCCAGTCGGAGACTGGGAACGAGACATAGAGCATACGGGTTATACCCAATTCAAGGTAGTAATTTCCTTGTAGGGTTATGGCAATGTCCATACGTGTCAACTTAAGCTAAAACCCTTTTCAAATCTCGTTTCCAGCCTCCGGCTGGAAATGCATCTCCTGGTGGCTCTGCCGCCAGTAAGGGAGGCGGAGCCTCTTAATAGGCATTCCCAGTCTCCGACTGGGAACGAGGGAACGAGATAATCTGCTAAAAGCTGCTTCTAAGCTGGTTTTCACCTTAAGTTGACACCAATGGGCAATGTCATGTCCCTACCCAGTACCTAATCAATTGATGACAAAATCAAATAAATTATGGGCCATTTCTAATTTAGAACAAGGTGCGATCGCTACTTGCCGTCCTTGATTATCTAAAAATATCGCTTGATTATTATCACTCCCAAAACCACTATCAGGTTGATCGATGGGATTGGCAACAATAGCATCGAGTTTTTTACTCTGTAATTTTTCTAATGCTGGCTTGACAATATTCCCACTTTGTGCTGCAAAACCAATTAATATCTGATGCGGCTGTTTGAGTTGTGCTAATTGGGCGACTATATCGGGTACTGGTTCCAAGGGTAAAGCTTGGGGGAGCGATCGCTTGGCTAATTTCTCTATACTATAATCTCGTGGCTTCACATCTGCCACGGCTGCTGACATGACAATTACATCAGCGTTGGGTAAATATTCCAGCATGGCCTGCTGCATTTGCTCGGCACTAACAATAGAAATTGCTTGCACTCCTAATGGTACAGCCCAATTAGCTGGTCCATGTACTAGGGTGACGTTTGCCCCTCGGTGAAGTGCCGCTTGTGCTAAAGCTAATCCCATTTTACCTGTGGAAGGATTGCCAATAAATCTAACTGGGTCAAGATACTCTCGCGTTCCCCCAGCGCTAATTAACACTCGTTTACCTACTAAATCTCGTTTACCTTGAGTATGTAACAGCGATTGGATATGAGCGAATATTTCTGGAGGTTCTGCTAATCTACCAGCACCGATGCGATCGCAGGCTAATAAACCCGATGCTGTATTCATCCCATGATATCGGCTATCTGTCAATAGCTGTTGCCAATTTCGCTGCACTGATAGCTGTTCCCACATATCCGTATTCATTGCGGGTGCTAACAGCACCGGACAAGTAGAAGCCAGCACAGTATTTGTGAGTAAATTATCAGCCATCCCGTAGGCTAGCTTTGCTAATGTATTAGCTGTCAAAGGGGCAATTACCATGACATCAGCCCATTCACCCAAATCAATATGCAAAGGACGAGAGTGAGTTGGTTGCCAAAAATCATCATCTGTGTAGGCCCGATGACGAGATAGGGTGGCTATTGTTAGAGGCGTGATAAATTCTTGCGCCGAACGGGTGAGGATAACTCGGATTTCCACCCCAGTTTTAAACAGCGTCGAAACCAATTCACAAATTTTGTAGGCGGCGATACCGCCACCTACAGCAATTAAAACCCTGTTCGATTTTGGATTAGGCATGGTAAAAAGTTAGGAGTAAGTAGCTACAAAAATTAGTACTAAATAGTTAGAACTCCTAACTCCTGTACAGACGCGATTAATCGCGTCTCTTCTAACTCCTAACTCTCAACTACGCTTCATCGTAGGGTTCCAAGTCTAAGAGGTAGATATAGGGTTCAACTAACTCTGGACGCTGAAATGCGATCGCTCGCAATAAATGCCAATCATTTAAACCGTCAAAAGCATTATTATAATTATCTAGCTCCAGACGTGTAGCCAGTTCTTCTACTTCTGCCACAGTCATGGCAGCAATTTCTTTCCTGGAAATGCTTAGAGTTGTCATAATGCTTGCCCCTCCCTTATGCAGCACTCGCCTTCAGCATGGGTTAAGTTGCGCTCTTTCGCAGCCACCCAATATATATTACTCATTAGAAGTGATTATTTTCGTGAAAATTGTCAGAATTTGTACCATAATTTATAAAAAATTCGTAATCCTGACTAAGCAATTGTATTTACAACGAAATTTCGTAGCACCTCTAACGTTTGTGGATTTATTTCATGCCCCATATCAAATTCGTGGTATTCTACCGCCACTTTTAGAGACTTGAGAGTTTCTCGTGCCTTCAAAGCAGCTTGCAGGGGAACAACTTCATCATATCTACCGTGGCTGATTAAAGTCGGCCCAATCCCTTTTTGATCTGCCGTGACTGCATCAGGATGTAAATACCCACTCATGACAACTAAACCTGCTAGGGGCAATTTTGAGCCGACATCTAAAGTCATTGCCCCGCCTTGAGAAAATCCACTTAAAATGGTACGTGACAAAGGTACGCCAGTGGTACTTTCTAAAGATTGCAAAAAATCTATTAGTAGTTGCCGACTTTCTGCCAATCCTTGATACATATTTTCCACCCGCAGGTCATACCATGCCCTCCCTACTGGGGAATAGGGATAAGGATAAGGTGCGTTGGGTAAGACAAATTGGTAATTGGGTAAGTTGAGCAAGGGTAACAAAGATGCTACATCCTCAGCGTTAGCTCCCCAACCATGCAAGGTGACAATTAAGCCTGTGGGGGGTTGAGAAGTTCCTGTGGGAACGGTGATAGCTTGTAAAGACAGAGGTTTACTCCTAAAATTCTACTCTTCTAATAAATCCTATCTCTTCAAGTGGACTTAGAACCCTACGCGCGATCGCTATAATTGCATTGATAAGTCGGATGCGAGTTGCGATTTTAGATACCTCGCAATCCAACCATTTCCTCTTTTCTCTGCTTAGAGTGATGGAGCGCTAATCATGATTAAACAACCACAAAATTGTTTTTGGTTAGTGATAACCCACTCGAAAGTTGTCCAAATTGTACCTGAGTAAATGCGATCGCACTGCCATCTTGGTCAAAGAACAATGCACCTGTAACATCGTTATAAATAAATCGCTGAGTGCTAGTGGTTGCAGATGCTCCGATGGTAAACTGACTTGTCTGAAGTGAACCTGGTGATAACCCGCCACCAAAACCAGCAGCAGATACCTGAATGAGTTCATTAGTCGCATTGACATCATAAATTCTATCAATGCCTTCATTAAAACTATTGAAAGCAAAGGTATCAGTACCAGATCCTCCAATTAGGCTATCATTACCTTTGCCACCTATGAGGGTATCATTGCCTCCAGCACCGTTGAGGGTATCATTTCCATTACCCCCCACAATGAAGTCATCGGACTGCGTACCTATGATATCTAATCGTTCGATATTCTTGTAGCTAACCTGATTCGTGCCATCCGTAATTGACCCAGTGTTAGTAGTAGCATTAAATGTTGAAGTGATTCTTTTGCTCTCGGAATCACCGCTATCATGGACGATCAACAAATCGTCACCTGCGCCCCCATCTATTATGTCATTGCCACTAATAAAGTCAACGGTATCATCCTCGTTCCCGACAAAGAAAGAATTGTTTCCTATTATCTTATCGTTGCCATTGCTCCCCACAATCAAGTCATTGGACTCTGTTCCTGCGATCTCTAATCGTTCGATATTCTTGTAGCTAACCCGACTCCCGGCCCCCGTAATTGTTCCAGTATTAGTGGTAGCATCGAAAGTTGAAGTGATTCCCTCACTACTATTGGCGGTATAAGACAACAAATCGTCACCTCTGCCCCCATCTATCGTATCATTGCCCCCGCTCGAATCGAGCGTATCATTGCCATTGCTCCCCACAATCAAGTCATCGTTGGATGTACCTGTGATATCTAATCGCTCGATATTTTTGTAGCTAACCCGACTCTCGCCCCCCGTAATTGTTCCAGTATTAGTAGTAGCATTGAATGTCGAAGTAATTCCCTCGCTAGCATAGTTCAAAAACTTCAACAAATCGTCACCCTTACCCCCATCTACCGTATCATTGCCACTCCTGCCCGGGTCGAGCGTATCGTTCCCATTGCTCCCCACAATCAAGTCATTGTCGAATCCACCTGTGATATTTAATCGTTCGATATTCTTGTAGCTAACCCGACTCCCGGCTCCCGTAATTGTTCCAGTATTAGTGGTAGCATCGAAAGTTGAAGTGATTTCCTCGCTAGTATTATTGTCGGGATTGTTGTAGGACAACAAATCGTCACCAATACCTCCATCTATCGTATCATTGCCACTCGTGCCCGGGTCGAGCGTATCGTTGCGGTTGCTCCCCACAATCAAGTCATCGTACTCTGTACCTTCGATCTCTAATCGTTCGATATTTTTGTAACTAAACCGGTTCGTGCCTAGCGTAATTGAGCCAATGTTAGTAGTAGTATTAAAAGTCGAAGTGATTCCCCCGGTAATATTGTAGGAACCGTCACTGGTGTTATAGGACAGCAAATCGTCACCAATACCTCCATCTATCGTATCATTGCCACTGTAGTTCTTGAAGAACGTATCGTTGCCGTCACCACCATTCAGCAGGTTATTGGCTTTTGAAAAGTTAACAATCAAGTAATCGTCACCAGCGCCCCCGTTGAGGGTGTTGTTACCAGAGGTGTAATAGTTCTCTCCGTCGCGAGTTTCGTAGCCTGAGGCAGAGAGAGTATCGTTGCCATCATCCCCAGAGAGCAGCTGATCGCCTCCTAAAGGGTCAATATCTGAAGAACCAACAGTCAAGCGATCGTCACCAGTACCACCAAGAAGGGTGTCATTTTCCCTACCACCGTTGAGAGTATCATTGGCCGCACCACCCCACAACAGGTCGTTACCAGTACCACCGTTGAGGGAGTCATCCCCTTCACCACCGTTGAGGAAGTCATTCCCTTCACCACCGTTGAGAGTATCATTGCCTGTACCACCATTGAGAGTATCATTGCCTCTACCACCGCGCAGCAGGTCGTTACCACTCAAGCCATCGATTTTGTCATTACCCCCTTGACCATTCACCACATCATTTGAGTTGTCTAAACCTGTAATGTTGTTGTCAAGGTCATTGAGAAATGTCACTGTGTTCTTCTTGAATAGGTTAGTTTGAGTGGAGTTGGCATTAAACACATCAAAACTGTCGGTGATGCTGGTTTGCCCATCAAACAAGATATTGCCAATAGCAGGTCGTGAAGAAGTTGCTGGCAGATTATTCAGGTTTTCTAATTTGAAGTTTTGAAGGATGACTTTTGCACGAACCTCATTTTTTACACGAGCCTCCTCTTCAAAGGTAATTTCCAGATTGCTGCCGTTCTGAGTAAGCAGCAGATTTTCGGCAGTATAATAATAGCCTTCTAATTCGATGGTATCCACTTCGGCAATGACTGCTGCTGAGGGAGTTATGTCCTTACCTACGCCACCGAAATCAGTAATAGTATCGGTGTAACTAGGAGAGCCATAGTCTATGTAGACAAATTTATCCTTACCACCGCCACCAGTCAGAATATCGTTGTCCTGATCAATCGTATCTTCGCTGTTAGTGCCCAGTAGGGTATCATTCCCGTTGGTTCCAATGATATTTGTCATAAGTTCTTCCTACCTCAATCGATTTTTTGAGTAAATTAAGTTCTCTAATTGCAGTTAGTGCTGTTTGAACGCACAAAAATTCGCCGAATGTTGACGTTTCGACATTCTTTCATGTCACCCTTGAGGGTTACGAATTTTTATTTGAAGATTCCCCGTTTGATTAGCTTTGACGTAGCACTTCTCTGACTATCTCAAACTATCTAAGTCTTAGGCACTGTACAAATTTATGAGCGTGTGGATTCACAAAAACAACTAGCTTCAGGAGTATTTAAATCATCCTTCATCAGTAGCGTAGGCTAGTAAAAACCGTAGTCACCGTTGAAAAAGAGTTAAAAATCAAGCTTGAATGCCTGAAAACCACAGCCCATAATTTAGTTGGTTTGTCAATGCGTAAGTCTTACTAGCTCGCAAATAGGGAACACTTGACAGAGCATAGGAGAAGAAATCTTTATGTCCTCGTTGTGGGTTATTGCTTGTGGATGTTGAGCTTGAAAACAGGAAACATCAAATAACCCCATAATAACTTGATACCGAATATTTACTTAAATGTCTATATTTGAATAAAAATCTTTGCATAATCTTCATATTATTTGCTGTTAAATGTATAGATTAAGAGCCTATCCGAAAACCAAAACGGGTTTAAAAGTAATCCAAGCACAAGCGAAATGTAACATCGCTTAAGTAGTAGTTACCTGCCTTGTTATCCTTGCTAGCCCAAACTATTTAATGTCAAAGGAGTTACGCACAACTTGTACATCTCCTTTCGTTACCACGCCACTACTGGATTTTAGAATGATTGCGAAAGGTCTTGAAGTGAACCAAGGCTTATGTAAAACTTGAGATCCTTTGCTTCTAGCCTACTTTAAGGAATTGATCAATGGCGCGTCTAGCCCTGCTGAGTGTATCTAACAAAACTGGTTTAATTGACTTAGCCCGTAGCTTGGTTGAAGAATTCGACTTTGATTTAATCAGCAGTGGGGGAACAGCCCAAGCACTCAAAGATGCGGGACTCCCTGTTACGAAGGTTGCAGATTATACAGGTTCGCCAGAAATTTTAGGTGGTCGAGTCAAAACCCTACATCCCCGAATTCATGGCGGTATTTTGGCGCGGCGAGATGTTCCCCAAGATATTACAGATTTAGAAAATAACCAAATTCGCCCGATTGATTTAGTGGTGGTGAATCTTTATCCTTTTGAGGAAACGGTCGCTAAACCAGGGGTAACATTATCCCAAGCGGTTGAACAAATTGATATCGGTGGCCCAGCATTGCTACGGGCATCATCGAAAAACTTCGCCCATCTCGGTGTATTATGCGATCCGGCACAGTATGACGAATATTTACAGGAATTGCGGCAAAATAACGGCGAAGCATCCCTAGAGTTTCGGCAAAAGGCGGCTTTAAAAGGATTTTCCCATACTGCTAGTTATGATCAAGCGATCGCATCTTACCTCGCAGAAGCACAGCATTATACCCTGAACGGCACACAATTGCAATCTCTGCGTTACGGCGAGAATCCCCATCAACCCGCCACTTGGTATCAAACTGGTACTACTCCAACAGGGTGGACATCTGCGACAAAACTGCAAGGCAAAGAACTTAGTTACAATAACTTGGTTGATTTAGAAGCCGCACGCCGAATTATTGCTGAGTTCACTGATACTCCAGCAGCAACGATAATTAAACATACAAACCCCTGTGGTACAGCATTGGGAAGCACTATTTCCGAAGCTTACCAAAAAGCTTTCAATGCTGATTCTACTTCTGCTTTTGGTGGAATTGTCGCACTGAACCGTCCGATTGATGGGGCTACAGCTAGCGAGTTAACTAAAACATTTTTAGAATGTGTGGTTGCACCAAGTTGTGATGCAGAAGCTCAAGAAATCCTTGCCAAGAAATCTAACGTGCGGGTTTTGACTCTAGCTGATTTGAGCAGTGGCCCTAAGGATACAGTGAAAGCGATCGCAGGTGGTTTTCTTGTCCAAACTAGCGATGACATCATTGCTGATACCAGTCAATGGCAAGTTGTGACTGAACGTCAACCCACACCCGACGAATTAGCCGAATTGCTGTTTGCGTGGAAAGTTTGCAAACACGTTAAATCTAATGCCATTGTTGTGACAAGCGATCGCACTACACTAGGAGTAGGTGCTGGTCAAATGAACCGCGTCGGCTCAGTTAAAATTGCCCTAGAACAAGCACAAGAAAAATCCATTGGTGCAACTCTCGCCAGCGATGGATTCTTCCCCTTCGATGATTCTGTGAAAACAGCCGCAGCAGCAGGAATTACAGCCATCGTCCAGCCAGGGGGAAGTATGCGCGATAAAGATTCAATCAAGGCTGCTAACGAACTGGGTTTGCTGATGGTCTTAACTGGTATACGTCACTTTTTACACTAAATTATTGCTCATTAAGTGTGCAGTTTAGAAAGTGTCACACAATTTACTTGCTTTTTGATCGAATCAATGATAAGTTTTAGTCGTGTGTGAGGAGCAAGTTAAAAGTAAAAAGCGCCTGGGGTGGAAACACGGCAACACTCCCAAGCGCTTTTTAATTTGTCAAAAATTTCACAAAAAACTCTCCGAACGGCACGGAAGCCACTTGGGAACAGATGCGTGGAGGAAGTGCCAACGGCGAATTAATTCGCCGTGAATATTATCCGTGATGTGGATCTTCAATATACCTCTTAATTACATCTGCTGAAACTTGCCCCGCAGTAGAGTAAAAATAGCTGTTAGTCCATAGGCTAGGCAATTTCAATAATTGTGGAAACTCTTTACGCAATATATAAGATGAGCGTCCTTTAAAGGCTTTTACTATCTGGTTAATAGCAATATCTGGTTGATGTTCTACAAATAAATGTACATGATCAGGAGCGACTTCTAACGCTAAAACATCCCAGTCTTTTTCCAGGGCTAGCTCATTAATTATTTGTCGAAGGCGTTTAGCTATCTCTCCGGTCAAAACCTTTTTTCTGCGCTTAGGAATCCATACTAAATGAACTACTGCATTCCCCTTTGAGTGATTACCATTTCTGTACTCCAAAGTAGTTTTCATGTCGTTTATTCTGACCTGTTGACAAATATAGCTTAACTCAGCTATAGTTGATAGGTCAAGACAAACGACAAAGGATTAATTTAAAGGTGTACAGATGTCAGCAAGTTTTAATTAACCAAGACTTGGATTTAAAAGCCTTGCTTGAATTTGTTTGCATAGAAGCGAATAGCTTAATAAACTGTGGAATTTATTACAGTCGTCAACTTTATTTCAAAACTGGCAAGTTACCAAGTAAAGCTGATTTGCACAAAGAGATAGGAACTCTTCAAAAGAACAAACATTATCAAGCTTTGTATTCAGATACAGCACAACAGATATTAACAGGCGTTGCTGAATCTTTTAAGTCTTTTGTTGGGTTATTGAAAGGCATAAAAAACGGTACAGTAGCTCAAAAGCCAAAATTGCCAAATTATAGAACATCTGGTGGTTTAGCAGTTGCTACTTTTACTGGACGATCCATAAAACTAAAAAATGGGATGCTGAGATTTCCTTTAGGAAGTTTGGTAAAAACTTGGTTTGGTGTTGATTCTTTTTATCTACCAATGCCGTCAAATTTAGATTTCAAGGATATCAGGGAGGTTAGAATACTACCAAGAAACAGATGCTTTTATGCTGAGTTTGTCTATAAAACAAACACAACAATTATTGAACTTGATAAGTCTAAAGTACTTGGAATTGACCACGGTATCGATAACTGGTTGACTTGTGTATCGAATACTGGAACATCCTTTATCGTTGATGGATTACATCTCAAAAGCATTAATCAGTGGTACAACAAATCAGTTGCTAACATAAAAGAAGGAAAACCACAGGGTTTTTGGTCAAACCGACTTGCGGCAATTACAGAAAAACGTAATCGGACAATGCGAGATGCTGTTAATAAAGCTGCAAGAATCGTAATCAACCATTGCATAGACAATAAAATCGGTACTGTTGTCTTTGGATGGAATGAGGGGCAAAAAGACGGTGCTGATATGGGTAAAAAGAACAATCAAAAGTTTGTTCAAATACCAACAGCTAAACTCAAAAGACGCATAGCTCAATTATGCGAACAATACGGTATTGTTTTTGTTGAAACAGAAGAGAGTTATACCTCCAAGAGTTCGTTCATCGATAATGATTTTCTGCCTAAATTTGGTGAAAAACCCGAAGGGTGGAAAAGCAGCGGTCTTCGGATTACTAGAGGTCAATTTCAAACCTCAACTGGAATCAAAATAAATGCGGACTGCCACGGTGCGGTTAACATAATCAAGAAAGTAGCTGCGATATTTAAGTTTGACTTAAGTAGAGTAAGTAGAGGTTGTTTAAGTCAGCCTAAGAAAGTTCGATTATGGACTCTTCAGAAATCCCCGTCGCTTCAGCGCGGGGAAGCTTAATCAATATACTTGCCATTTGATAGAAGTAGTGATAATGTTTATTTGTGTGTGAGGAGCAAGTTGAGAATAAAAAATGCCTGGGGTGGAAACACGGCAACACTCCCAGGCATTTTTTAATTTGCATACAAAAATTGGATTACTTGCAATGAGGAATTGTCAGACTACGACTGTATCAGAATCCGTTAAAGCGTCAAGAATCACCGCTCATCCTGGACGTTGAGTAAGTAGTCAGACAGAATTAATTACACAATGTCATTGCGAATGGAGCGAAGCGGAATGAAGCAATCGCAAGGGCTGGGATTGCTTCGCTTCTCTTCGAGACGCTAACGCGAACGCTCGCAATGACTGTAAATATTTTTGTCCGACTACTTATTTCAAAAATCAATAATCTGTCACTTCCCCTCTGTTAGACTTAACCTGTCCGCGCTTAGTTTTGTAGTCAAGGCGCTTTCTTTGAGAACTGCGAGTTGGTTTAGTGGGTTTGCGTTTTATCGTCACTACAACTGCGCTTTGAATAAGTTCTTGAAGTCGTTTCAAAGCTGACTCACGATTGTTTTCTTGGCTTCGATGTTCTTGGGCTTTGATGACAACAACTCCCTCCTGGGTGATGCGGCGATCGTTCAGCTTTAAAAGCTGTTCTTTATAATAATCGGGTAATGATGAAGCTGCAATATCAAAGCGCAAGTGAATCGCCGTGGAAACCTTATTCACATTTTGGCCTCCCGCTCCTTGCGAACGAATTGCACTAATTTCAATCTCACTCTGTGGGATAATAACTTTATTGGAAATTTGCAGCATTACTCACAAGGGAAAAGAGGAACTCGTAAATTTAAAATAAAAATCCTTTACTCGGTTTGTTCGGTAGAATCTATTACTACGTCTTGGTCTTCATTGTTGTCCAAATTCACTTCTAAAGTCTGTCCTTGGATTGTCACTTTATCACCTGGCACTAGTCGCCGCCCTCGTCGGGTTTCTAGCATACCGTTGACTTGGACATCGCCACCTTGAATCATCAGCTTGGCTTGTCCTCCACTTGGCACTATACCCATTAACTTTAAATATTGATTTAATTTAATTGTGTTGTCTCTGACTTTCTTCATACTAAATAAAACTACATCATCTTAATTGTATCGTGGCGCGATCAAGGCAAAGCGTGAATCTATTGCGCCACCTAATCAGCTAAGTACACTATTTCATTAATTCGTAGCGAATTAATTTGGTAATACCTTGCAATACCAATGCGTCCCGATGCATTTAAAAACTAGTACATCACAACGCATATCAACCTTTGGGCTGATTTTACTAGTTGGCGATGGTGCAGCATAGACGTAGCCCGTCGTAGACATCGCTATAACAAAAAGCTGTGATGCCAGTTTATTATCTATAATGTTGATCGACAAAACTGCCAGATATAGGTGAACAAACTAGTCTGGAAGGTTATTTTAGTATGTTCAGGGGACTGGATCTATGATTAAGCTCGGTTTATTGGTACAGTCCCAGAATAACTATTTGGGTATAGGAAAAGTTACTGAAATATCTGATACCAATGCGAACGTTGAGTATTTCTGCTCCATAGGGCAACGTCTGCAAAAAACTTTACCTTTAAATTCGCTCTCTCAGGTCAGGCTTGAACCCCAGGCTCGATGCTATATTAAGTCCCAAACGCAGGATACATGGATAGTTGGCAGAGTTTTTATTTGGGATGAAGATACAGAAATGTATCAAATTGATTTACCAGATAAGAAAACTGCGATCGCTACTGAAGAAGACATTTACGTTCGTTGTAATCTCCCAAACACTGACCCTATCGAAACTCTGGCGATGAAGGGTCACGAAACACCATACTTCCACGACAAAAGATTGGCTTTTGTCAAATCCTTGATTAAGCAACGCGCTGTCAGTCGCGGGATGACAGGGCTGATTTCGGCAAATATCAATCTTTATCCTCACCAAGTTGAAGTTGTGCGGCGGGTGCTGGAAGACCCAATTCAACGCTACTTGCTAGCAGACGAGGTGGGACTCGGAAAAACCATCGAAGCGGGTGCAATTCTGCGTCAATTCCTTCTGGATGAACCGAAAAAAAATGCGGTGGTATTAGTTCCCCAATATTTGCTCAAACAATGGCGGCTTGAGTTAGAAAACAAGTTTTACATTTCCCATTTTGGCAAACGGGTGGCGGTGCTGGCGGTTGAAGATATCCATAAAATCAACTTGAAAGCGAAGATAGGCTGCTTAATTTTAGATGAAGCCCATCATATTGCAGCACTGGCAACCTCTAAGGATGCAACTGTGCTACAGCGTTTTCAGACTTGCAAAGAACTTGCTCATAAAAGCGATCGCTTACTTTTATTATCTGCCACTCCTGTTCTCAATCATGAGCAGGATTTTCTGGCCATGTTGCACTTGCTCGACCCGACAACCTATAAACTTGGTGATTTAGCAGGTTTTCGTGCCAAAGTTGAAAGCCGTCAGCAAATTGGTAAACTTCTGCTTTCTTTTAAAGAAGATGCGGAACCTCTTGTCCTCAAAAGCAACTTGCAGCAACTACGAAACCTCTTTGCTGAAGATGAGTATTTACTGAAGCTGGCGGATGATTTAGAAAATTCACCAGCAAATTCTACCGAGCAAGAGCAAATCCTGCAAGGGATTCGCGTCCATGTCAGCGATATCTATCGACTACACCGCCGAATGCTTCGCAACCGTCGCGCTGCGGTGGAAGATGTGATATTTGACCGCAACTTTACGCCCAAAGAAGAGTATGATTTAGACGAGCGATCGCTTGATATTCACGAACTACTCAATCAATGGCGGAGTGTTGCTCCTGGTGACAAGCAATATCAGCGAATTTTTCTGTTATTATTCCTAGCTGCTGGTACTTGGTTAGGCATTTTAGAGCAGGTAATTACCGCCCGGTTAACTGGTAAACCTCATGCTAAACTCATCCAGGAGTTTAGAGAAAATGATATTCGCCTATTAACTACAACCCCAAAATTCTCAGGCGAAGAAGAGATTCTCCAATCCTTGCTAAAAATTATTCGTCAACCTCAAGAGGATGGACAACGGACGGAAAATTTGAAAACAGTGCTGCTAAATCAGTTAGGTACATACTTCAAAATTCCCGCAAACGTTCGGAAGAATCAAAAGGAATTCATCACCAGGATACAGCAGAGAATTAAAAGACCAATTACTGGCGATATTCTGCCCAAATTTGTTGTATTTACCAGTTTTGTGCAAACTTGTGGCGAAATCGTCCGATATTTATCTGATACCTTTGGTGCAGAGACGATAGCCAGCCATCAATTTGGAGAATCACCCGACAAAGTTGAGGAAGGCTTAAATAGGTTCAAGAATAACCCAAACTGCTTTATTCTAGTATGCGATCGCTCTGGAGAAGAAGGGCGTAATCTCCAGTTTGCCGATTGGTTAATTCATTTTGACCTTCCTTGGTCGCCTAATCAATTAGAACAGAGAATTGGCAGACTTGACCGCATTGGCAGCAAAATTGGCATCCAATCTAGTGCCTTAATTGGGCCATATTTGGAAGATAGTCCTCATAATGCTTGGTATAAAGTATTGAAAGATGGGTTTGGTATTTTCCAACAATCAATTGCCAGTTTACAGTTTTATGTGGATGAGAAACTTGCAGAATTAGAAACAGTTTTGTTTCAATCAGGTGCTGCTGGATTGTTAGAGATGATTCCGCCAATTCAAGAGCAAATTGAAGGCGAAATAGCCAAAATTAGCGAACAAAATGCTCTAGATGAAATTGATGCTAACGATGAAATTGCTACCGAGTATTTTCTAGAGCTAGATAATTATGATGCTTGTCATCTAGAAATGAAACGAGCAATTGAAGGCTGGATTTGCGACGCGCTGGGATTCAGAGGACTCAATAACCCCGACTCATCAGAGATGCGACGTTATCAACCCTCAACGCGGACATTGGTTCCCATAAATGACTTAAAAAACCGTTTTGCTGAGAGTTCCCTAGACCAATTTGGTACTTATAATCGCAGGGTAGCAAACCAGAATCCTGGTATTAAACTCTATCGGGTTGGGGAAGGATTTATTGAAGCACTCTGGAACTATATAAACTGGGATGACCGAGGTGAAGCCTTTGCGATGTGGCGCACTGATGCATCTTGGGACTCTAAAGAAGGGAAAGAGTGGTTCGGTTTCCAATGCAATTATGTAGTCGAGGCAAATTTAAAACTTGCAAAACAAGTTTTACTAGATAACAAACTAGATAATTCTCAATTCAAAAACTTGCAGCGACGTGTCGATGCTCTATTTCCACCAATTATAGAAACTATCTATGTTGATGGTCGCCAGGAGCCAATACGCACTGTTGAAGATAAAGCCCTCTTAAGTATTCTACAACGTCCATATAAAGATAAAAACAACAATCAAGGACGAGATTACAATCTGGCAAAAGAGCGCTTAGGAATTATTGACGATTTTGTTGATCCTAGTAAATGGCAAAATTTTTGCTATCAAGTGCGTAATACTTCTTCAGAATTACTATCTAATCGTCCCGATTTTATTGACTTATGCCAAAGTTGTGCTAAGATCGCTGAAAATAAATTAGCCAATAGAGTCGAACAATTACGGCTGCGTCTGAATCAGCAAAGTTGGGATAATGCATTAGCTGAAGAATTGAATATAGAAACTGCTTTAAATGCAGCCATTCTAGAGGGAATTCGCCAGCCCCAGATTAGACTTGATTCTGTCGGTTTTATTATTGTATCGGGGCGATCGCTTGTGCAATTTGAGTGATATTATGTGCGATTAAATAGCCTTAGTCATTGTAACAACCCCGCCCTGTCTTAGGGGTGGGGTTTTTTAGTCCGCTATAACTCAATACCGTTCAGTTAAGCATTTCTTTTTTCTCTCTGTGTCCTCTGCGCCTTGGCGGTTCGTTAAAAAATTGACTTTGATCGCAAAGTTTTAGTCTTAACTGAACGGTATTGCGCTATAACTCAATACCGTTCAGTTAAGCCCAAAAATCTTGGTAAAGACGCGAAATTTCGCGTCTCTACAGGTTTAAAATCAGTACCACAAATCCTTAGGGAACTCCAAAAAATAAATTATTCCACATTCAAGTCGTTGACAGTTGACAGTTGACTGAAAACTCGTGAACCGTCAACGGTCAACAGTGAACAATAGCAATGGAATATTTTTTTACTTGGAAGTCCCTTAACTGAACTGTATTGCGCTATAACTTCAGGGTAACTGAAACTTTAGGTTTTAAACCCTGTATAACTTTTTTATACTTCTATACCTTGCTTCGTTATTATCCCGCCTCCGAATAAATTCCAAGGCTTATAGCTAAAGTCCCCTAAAGCGGACTGAGCATATAATTTTAGTCCACGCTTAGTGGACTTCGGCTATCAGCCTTGCACTTCAGTGCAGGGCGGGATGTCGGTTAGCACGATACTTTGACTCTTACAAAAGTGTGAGTAATCCTACTGAGTTAAGAACGCCGTACATTCAAGCAACACCATTCTTTTCGTTTCCACAAGGTAGCAACCACCCAACCATTTTGTTCTAAGGCATCAGCAACACCTTTAGATTGTTCTAGTAAAATACCACTGAAAATTGCCCAAGTCTCAGGTTTAGCGATCGCACTCATTTCGGGAATTAATTCAATAATTACATGAGCCAAAATATTGCAAACGATACCATCTACTGGTTTCTCAACTAGTTTTGTCAAAACGTCTACACTTCCCAGTGCAGGTAGTAAACGTTCTGGACTAATGTCGTTGAGCGCACCATTGCTGATAGTTGATTGCACCGCCAAAGGGTCATTATCTACTGCATAGACTTTCTCTGCTCCCAGTAGCAGCGCCCCAATTGAAAGGATACCAGAACCACAGCCAATATCCGCAATTACCAGATGTTCATGTTTGCCACTAGCACCCACAAACGACTGAGAAACTCCACTCAGCCGCATTTCCAGGGATTCCAAACATAGCTGAGTGGTGGCATGGTTGCCCGTACCAAATGCTACACCAGGGTCAAGACGAATCACTAACCGTTCCGTTGTTTCTGGTAATGGTAGCCACGCGGGGTTGATTAAGAAGCGATCGCCTATTTCCTGCGGATGCCAATATTGTTTCCAGCTAGTCGCCCAATCTTCTTCATCAATTAATTGCCATTGCAGAGAGGGAGATGAAACTCCTACACAGAGAGCATCTTGACGCAGCCACAGCGATAGCGCTGCCAAATCTAGCAGCTGCGTTTGAATTGTCGATAAATAAGCCCTGACTAAAGATGAATTTCCTTTGTTTTCACTAGCTGTCCCCCGACAGCCAAAATCTTCCAGTCGCCAAAAGATCGAATCTTCTAGGTCTGGCTCACATAAAATCTGTAGTTCCCACCAGGTGTTTGCCATTTTTGAGTGCTGAGTTTAACAGAGTTATGAGTTAGGAGTTAGGAGTTAGGAGTTAGGAGTTCTCCTGTTTAACTTCTAACTCCTAACTCTTGTACAGACAAAGATTTTTCGCGTCTGTACTCCTAACTTTTTTCACTCAGCACTCATAGTGTTACTGTATACGCGTCCCGAATACCAGGGACTTTTATAATCTCCTCCAAAATGCCCTCTGGTAATGGGTCATCTATACTCAGAGCCATTACGGCATCACCACGGACGATTTTACGACCTACTTGCATACTGGCAATATTCACATTAAAACTGCCGAGTAGGGAACCGAGTTTGCCGATAATCCCCGGCATATCGCGGTGCAGGGTAAACAGCATATATTTGCTGGGTGGGACGTTAATCGGGAAACCGTCAACATCAGTTAAATGGATTTCCCGTTCACCCAACAAAGCGCCGGTGACAGAATGAGTCCCTAAAGTACCCGTGGCTTCTAGATGAAGCGTTCCGGCATAGTCTCGAATGGAAGCATCGCGGGTTTCAATCACCCTAATTCCGCGTTCTTTAGCTTCTATGCTGGCATTTACGTAATTTACCCGTTCTCGCAAAGCTTGGTAAAGTAAACCTTTGAGGGCAGCGACTACCAAAGGCTGACTTTTGTTGGTTGCGAGTTCCCCTTGGAGTCGAATATTGAGTACTTCCACCCGTCCGCCAGCTAGCTGTCCTACTAGATTACCTAGAGTTTCTGCTAGTTGCATGTAGGGTTTGAGTTCTTCCAACACATCGGGGCCGAGTCCGGGAATGTTGACGGCTGAACGCGCTGGTAGTCCTAAAAGGACATCCCGAATTTGTTCAGCAACATCAATAGCCACATTCACTTGAGCTTCTGCGGTAGAGGCTCCCAAGTGGGGGGTGAGGATAACTTCTTTGCCTAGCGATCGCAATTCCGATTCACCCAATGGTTCTGACTCGAACACATCCAAAGCTGCGCCCCCAATCTTACCAGCTTTCAGAGCTGCTGCTAAAGCTACTTCATCAATGATCCCACCACGAGCGCAGTTGATAATCCGGGCTGTCGGTTTCATCTTTGCCAGGGTTGTGGCATTGATTAAGTGGGTGGTTTCTGGGGTTTTCGGGATGTGTAGAGTGATATAATCTGCTTGCTGGAAGAGTAAATCTAGCTCAACTAACTGACAGCCAAGTTGTTCGGCTCGGTCTGTAGAAATAAAAGGGTCATAAGCTAAAAGTTTCATCCCCATTGTCTTAGCTACAGCCGCAACATGGGAGCCAATTTTACCCAACCCGACAACGCCGAGAGTTTTTTTGTAGACTTCCGCGCCGACAAAGCTATTGCGATCCCACGCCCCGCGTTTCACCGAAGCGTTAGCATCGGGAATGTGGCGAGACAAAGCCAAAATCATCGCTAACGCATGTTCGGCGGCGGCAATTGTGTTTCCCTCTGGAGAATTGACTACTACAATTCCCCGGCGGGTGGCTGCGGGAACATCCACATTATCCACACCCACACCAGCACGACCGATGATTTTTAGCTGAGTGCCGGCTTCAATGATTTCTTGGGTGACGCGCGTACTAGAGCGAATCATCAGCGCGTCATACTCACCAATAATTTCGATCAGTTCTGCTGGTTTTAGACCTAGTTTGACATCAACGGTAGCAACTTGCGAAAGAATGTCAATTCCAGCTTGGTCAATAGAATCTGAGACAAGAACCTTAGACATGATTATTTCATTTAAAGCTACAGGTTTTGCTGCACAAGACTTTTTAGTTTAGTCTTTATCTGTCGCAATTTGGCAAAAATTATTCGTTTGAATATCGACTTAACCTTAACTTACACTATATGCTGATGGTATCGAAGCGTGAGTTGCTCCCAGTGGGTACTACCTCCTAAGTATTTGAACATGAGTGGTTGTTTGCACCACCCTGTCGCTAAATATAAAGCATTAATAGCACTAAGCACCTAATATATTTATTAATAGTTAAGAGTTACCAAAATTTTATCAGATTAAGTAACTTGCTTGGTGGGGTAGAAACGCCTGCATTCTTGGCTAGGCTGCAATTTTAGCTCTGCACAACCAATAAACAAGCCAGTAACTATTATATCTGTCGAATCTTGGCTGTTTCTCAATACCACAAGTGGTATCCCTTAGTCAAAGCAAAAAATTGCATCATCAAGATAATCGGATTGTGACAGTTAGAATTTAGGCATCAAATAAATTTTCTTGCTCATGATTGCGACAGATTTAAGATTGTCTAGTAGTTAAAAGCTGCTAATTAGTGTCAGTAGAGTGCTTAATATGCAGTAGTAAACTCCTAATTTGTCAAGCTATTTTGAGAGTTTGTAGTAAGCACAAAGCGTGCTTAAAAAACCAGGACTAAAGTCCTGACTACGAACTTGTTCACGCCTTGTAAGCAATGAGACAGACTACTAGTGACATCGCTAGAGAAGAAATCGCTATAATTCTGGTGAGCCAAATAGAGTGAAATATCCTTTGAGTTTTGGGGAAACCAGCCATGTTAGAGTACAACTTGCCCAGGTACTTGCCCTCAGCCGAGGAACTACCAGACTCTGATGAAACGCCTGTGGATAATGAACTACAAGAATTGATACCAGGCTTGCTGAAGGCGATCCTGCTGATACTTTGGTCAGAACGCATGGATTGGCTCTTTGCCATAGATATGGGTATTTATTATCACCCCGATAAACCGCCCATTGTCCCAGATGGGTTTTTGAGCTTAGGGGTAGAGCGGTTTTATGATGAAGAGTTGCGTCCCAGTTATGTGCTGTGGGATGAAAATGTTGTACCGATTTTCGTGCTAGAAGTAGTTTCCCAAAATTATCGCAAGGAATACACTACTAAATTGGATGAATATGAGGCTTTAGGTGTACTTTATTACGTGATTTATCAAATCGCTGTAATACCCCTGCCTCAACGCTTCGTAGTTCGTGGATGTAAAGCGGTCAAAAACGAAACACCTTCTGACCAAAATTGAGCGTAAGCGAAATTAGGGAAGAAGGTAGTTGAGTTTTTGACAATCATGATCTACTATTTATGTAGCAAGAATAGACATAAATGATCGTATTTGAGGCAAAACTTGAAGGACAAAACGAGCAGTATCGAGCGCTTGATGAAGCGATTCGTACTGCTCGTTTTGTGCGTAATAGCTGCCTGAGATACTGGATGGACAATAAGGGCATTGGACGCTATGACCTAAATAAATTTTGCGCTGTACTTGCAGCCAGTATTGAGTTTCCTTGGGTTGACAAGCTGAACTCAATGGCAAGACAAGCCAGTGCTGAAAGGGCGTGGTCTGCAATCGCTCGGTTCTTTGATAACTGCAAAAAAGGTAAACCAGGGAAAAAGGGATTTCCAAAGTTTAAGAAAGAACAAACGCATGGTTCTGTTGAGTACAAAACCTGTGGATGGAAACTTTCTGATGACCGCAGGTATATCACTTTCTCGGATGGATTTAAGGCAGGAACCTTTAAACTCTGGGGAACTCGTGACCTGCATTTCTACCAGCTTAAACAGTTTAAAAGGGTGCGGGTTGTACGTCGTGCAGATGGCTATTATTGCCAATTTTGCATTGACCAAGAGCGAGTTGAAAGACGAGAACCAACAGGAAAAACTATTGGTATTGATGTTGGACTGAACCATTTCTACACCGATAGTAACGGAGAGACAGTCCCCAATCCTAGACATCTTCGCAAGAGTGAGAAGTCTTTGAGGCGGTTGCAACGCCGGATGTCTAAGACTAAAAAAGGTTCTCAAAACAGAATTAAGTTTAGAAATAAACTTGCACGGAAACACCTCAAAGTAAGTCGCCAGCGTAAAGACTTTGCCGTTAAGACAGCAAGGTGCGTGGTGAGGTCTAACGACCTTGTGGCGTATGAAGATTTGATGGTGCGGAATATGGTGAAAAATCACCCCTTGGCTAAGTCTATTAGTGATGCTTCGTGGTCGTTGTTTCGTGATTGGGTTGAGTATTTCGGTAAGGTGTTTGGTGTGGTCACGGTTGCCGTTCCACCTCACTACACCAGTCAGAATTGCTCTAACTGTGGCGAGGTTGTCAAAAAGACGTTCTTAACCAGAACTCATGTTTGTCCTCATTGTGGGCATACCCAAGACAGGGATTGGAACGCAGCGCGGAACATATTAGAAAAAGGATTGAGTACGGCGGGTCACGTCGGAACTAACGCCTCTGGAGAGACTGACCAATACTTGAGTGAGGAAACTCCTTCAAGCAAGTCAACTCGTGGAAAGAGGAAACCCAGAGAGCGATCTTTGGAATCCCCACCCTCAACGAAGTAGGGTGGGGAGGATGTCAATCGTCTCGTCGTCGCCGCAAACCGCATCTAGAAGTACATAAGTTAGTTAATGGTAAGTATGAATTGCAAGAGGGAAACCCCGTTTGGCTACCAGAAATTGGCTTAGGAATTGGTTGCGAAAGGGGAAATTATTGCGGCGTAACGCGAGAATGGATGTATTGGTATGATGAGCAAGGACAACGGTATCTCACGCCCGCAGAACAAATAAAACAAGAAACACAACGCGCTCAACAAGAAACACAACGCGCTCAACAAGAAACACAACGCGCTCAACAAGAAACACAACGCGCTGAAGTTGCAGAACAAAGAGTGCAACAATTGACAGAACAATTAAGAGCGCTCGGAATAGATCCAGATAATCTGGCTTAAGAGATCATCTCAGGGAACTCCAAAAAATAAATTATTCCACATTAAAGTCGTTGACTGTTGACTGTTGACTGTTGACTGAAAACTCGTGAACCGTCAACGGTTAACAGTGAACAATAGCAATGGAATATTTTTTTACTTGGAAGTCCCTCAACCTTATGAGATAACTTTCAGTAAGTCATGATGTTGCAGCAATTTTCATAATTACTTCAAAGCCGTCAAGTTACAGCAGAATTATGACTCCTGAATTCCTACAGAAAAACTATTGCTTTTTAGGAACAACGTTCCTGATTCCACTTTTAGTAGAGACAGTATCACCTTTGTAACGAGGGATGATATGAATACTGGCGTGCATAATATTTTGACCTGCGGCTCGATTGATGTTCATTCCTATGTTAAAGCCATCAGGTTCAAATTCTGCTTTAATAATTTCTTGTACTTTGTTCACCATAAACCAGCAAGCAGATTGCTCTTTAAATGGTAATTCAAAATAATTGCTAACATGACGTTTGGGAACAACTAAAACATGTCCTTTACTTATTGGATAGCCGTCAAAAATAGCGTAAGCAGTTGCTGATTCAGTTAATAGCTTTAGATTATTTCGAGGATTACAAAATATACAATAATTAGATGAATTTCGCTGATGGTTATAGTGAATATATTCATATATTTGCCGATGTTCATCTAAGAAAATTGAAGAAAAGGGAAGTTTGACAATACATTGATATGTTGGTTTTTTATGGACATAATGCTCTCTAAAACCTTCTTTTTTGATATCCCTTCTTACAGCATAATAAGCTTTACCCCCTGGTTTTAATAAATGTGATATTTCCATCAGAACATTAGCTTGCACTTCAGGAAATAAAACATTTAAAACATAAAAGCAAATTATGGTATCAAATTTATTATCAGGATATTCTGGAAAATAATAAGGGTCATAGCCTGTAATATCAAAACCTTTTTGGCGCAATATTTTAACATCATTACCAAAGCCACAACCAAAGTCTAGTATTTTGCCTTGGAGAAGGTTTTGATTTAATAAAAACTGTGCCGGAAATGATAGATAACTTCTTTCGATCGCAGTAAGATGGCTGAATTGATTTTTTTGCTGTTTCATAGAATTTTGGTGCAGATGTCCCAAAATTATTATTCCCAGCATCCCTTGAGATTATGCGATGTCTACGATGGTCACTGAGCCAAGTCGAGTTGCGGGCTACGCCTAGTGTGCATCCCAGTTTTTATTATTCGATGAAATAATAAAATTTAATATGTCATTGCGAGGAGGAACGACGAAGCAATCGCAAGGCTGGGATTGCTTCGTCGTTCCTCCTCTCTACAAGACGCACTCGCGTTCGCAATGACGGATACAAAAATGGGATGCTCCCCTACGCCTATGCATCAGGGTCAACACCTAGCTCACGTAACTTAGCTGCTAATATATCAGCACGTTGGCTTTCCTGTTGGGCACGTTGGCGTTCTTGTTGGGCACGTTGGCGTTCTTGTTGGGCGCGTTGGCGTTCTTGTTGGGCTTGTTCGCTGCTCCACAACAGCAAATTTCCTTCTGTATCCCACCAGCGCAGCCAATTCATGGTTTGGCATAATCTTTCACCTTGCCAAATTCCGAGAAATAACTCTAATTCAGGAATCCAAAAGCGTCCATTGGCGTCTGCTTGCTGCAAGGTATATTGTCCATTTTGCAAGCATCGTAGTTCTAGACTTGGTTCGTAAGGGTCGTAGGTTACGTAGGTTGGAACTTGGAGAATCTTCTCGTAATAATAGAGTTTACCGTAGGGTGGAGTTGAGCGGACTGATAGTTCTCCACCTTCTGTGTCTGAGAGAAATTCCATTACTACAGCCACAGCAGCACCTTCTAAATTTGGGGTATAGCTGCGACGAACTACATTTGTTCCCACAGGCTGCACTTGAGGGACATAAAACCAGTCTGGGGCTTTAACGACAATTTTTTTGTTGACTGTGGCTACAAGACCAAAATTAGAGCCAATCAGCATTTGAGGTTGGATGCGTCCTGTGCTTCCCAAAGCATCGGTAAGCGCAGCAGCGATCGCAGGTTGTTGAATATTTTCCACTGGATCGTCTGGTAAAATGAAGTCGGCTGGAAGTGCTTCCCAAGTAACAATTGGTTCTTTTTGGATGGGGTTAACTTGTAGAACCATAAAATTATTCCTAATATCCATGCATAGTATATTAGTTATTTTTAACAAATCTTCAGCTAGCATCGCTTTTACAGCTATTTTCAGGTAAATAGACCGCGCGGTAGGGGCACAGCATTGCTGTGCCCTTGCGACAAATGTGGTTCAAATACATGAAAATTGCTGTAAGCTAAAAATCTAGAAATCTGGAAAAATTTCTCTGAGAAGTGTATATACTACTCGTAGTCAAGCACTTAGCAGGCGTGAGTATGATAGTTGAGTGGTTCACTCTCTGGATAGGTCAAAAAGCGGTTGGATTTCTTGTCAAGACTATTATCAGCGAAGAATTTGTCAAGGATTTACTCAAGGACTACGCTAAAGATTTTTTCAAATATATCTTTAATAATGCTGTAACTGCGCCCTTCAAGCAAGAACCCCTGGAGAAAGCTGTTGTCATGGCTGTAACAGAATTTTTGCAACTCATGCAGCAGGATTTAGATGATAGTGTACTTGCTGAAGATGAAATTAAAAAGTATGAGCAGCCACTAAATAAATTTCTCAAGCATCCAGAAGTCAAAGCAATTTTGGGAAGTGCTTTTAAAGATGACTCTCAAGCTATAGATACTAAGAAATTAGAAACAATTTGGTATGAACTGAATGCTTCATACCCGTTACCGGATGATTTTAACTGGAAACGGATTGCCAGGAAATATCTGCAAAAGGTTAAAGAGATTATTATAGGAGTTCCTGAACTGCGAGAGATTCTGGATTCTAGAAATTTAGACAAAATCCAGAATAACACAACAGAGATAGCTGGCATTATTCCTGATTTTGATTTGGAAAGATACCAAGAGGCTATTAAAGAAACTTATAGCAATCTTAATTTAGACAGTTTAGATACAAGTACCTATGATTATCGAGATAAACTCAAAGTCTGGGATATATTCATAGCACAAAATGTCCGCGAAATTCACCAAGTTATTCCCCGAATTCACGAACTGCCGAAAGAACATCTCCGAAGATTGCAAGAAACTAACGAACTGGAAGCAGAAGTTGAGTTAGAAGAATTAGAACGCTACAAACGAGTTTATTTAGAACAACCGAAACGTTCTGTAGTGGATATTGTAAATGAGCAGCAGACTAATAAATATATCGTGATTCTGGGCGACCCTGGTTCCGGGAAATCTACTTTATTAAAATACTTGGCATTAAATTGGGCTAGGAGTCCTCTGAATAATTCTTTTTCTCTACCGATTCCTGTGCTGATTGAGTTACGCACTTATATGCGGCGGCGGGAGGATAAAGAGTGTCATAATTTTCTCGAATTTTTTCATAAATGTAGTGGTGCGATTTCTCACCTCAACCAACATCAACTGCACGAACAGCTAAAGAGTGGTAAGGCTTTAGTCATGTTCGATGGTTTGGATGAGGTATTTGATCCTGCTCAACGAGAAGATGTAATTACTGATATTCATCGCTTCACTAATGAATATCGTGATGTGCAGGTGATTGTCACTTCTCGCGTCATTGGCTACAAACCACAACGTTTGCGGGATGCTGAGTTTCACCACTTTATATTGCAAGATTTAGAAGCAGAACAAATTCAAGATTTTATTTACCGCTGGCATGAGTTAACTTTTATCGATACTGCGGATAAAGTTAGAAAATGGGAACGGCTAAAAATAGGGATTGAGACTTCACAATCTATTGCAGAACTAGCAGGAAATCCTCTGTTGTTGACGATGATGGCGATTCTGAATCGGAATCAGGAATTGCCAAGAGATAGAGCCGAACTTTATAATCAAGCATCGCGGGTATTGCTGCATCAATGGGATGTAGAACGTGCTTTGCAAGAAGATAAGAGGTTAGATCCTAAAACTATTGATTATAAAGATAAGCAAGCAATGTTGCGTCAGGTTGCCTATCGTATGCAAACGGGCGATAAAGGTTTGGCTGGCAATTTGATTAGTGCAGATGATTTAGAGAAGATTTTGACTGACTATCTCAAAAGTCTAGATGTGATTCAAGCTAGAGAACTTGCGCGGGTGATGATTAATCAACTGCGGACTCGCAATTTTATTTTATGTTTCTTGGGTGCAGATTACTATGCCTTTGTGCATCGGACTTTTTTAGAATATTTCTGTGCTTGGGAGTTTGTCTGGCAGTTTGAGAAGGAACGCAGTATTTCAATTGAGTATCTTAAAACAGAAGTTTTTGGCAAACACTGGCAAGATGAAACTTGGCATGAGGTATTGCTGTTAATTGCCGGAATGATTGATGCGAAATTTGTTGGTGAAATTATTGATTACTTAATGGTGCAAGATGGCGAAGAGGAAAAATCTATCAACCTCTTTTTAGCGGCTAAGTGTCTTGCAGAAGTGAGAAATCGCTCGGTGATTACGTCAGTGGCTAATAAATTATTTGACAAGCTTAAAGATTTAACTAAATATGACCTCTGGTACTATTACACACCCGATCAAGATGAAGAAACTAAGTTAGTTTGGGAAATTCGCACTCAAGCAGTTGCAACAATCGCCGCAATTTGGAAAGATAACAACGATACCTTACACTGGCTCAAAGACCGCGCCACTGCTGATAATAAATGGGATGTGCGACGTGCAACCATCGAAGCATTAGCCAGCAATTTCAAAGATGACCCGGACACCCGCTCGTTTCTCAAAGACCGCGCCACTGCTGATGATAATTGGGATGTGCGACGTGCAACCATCGAAGCATTAGCCAGCAATTTCAAAGATGACCCGGACACCCGCTCGTTTCTCAAAGACCGCGCCACTGCTGATGATAATTGGGATGTGCGACGTGCAGCCATCCAAGCATTAGCCAGCAATTTCAAAGATGACCCGGACACCCGCTCGTTTCTCAAAGACCGCGCCACTGCTGATAATAAATGGGATGTGCGACGTGCAACCATCGAAGCATTAGCCAGCAATTTCAAAGATGACCCGGACACCCGCTCGTTTCTCAAAGACCGCGCCACTGCTGATGATAATTGGGATGTGCGACGTGCAACCATCGAAGCATTAGCCAGCAATTTCAAAGATGACCCGGACACCCGCTCGTTTCTCAAAGACCGCGCCACTGCTGATGATAATTGGGATGTGCGACGTGCAGCCATCCAAGCATTAGCCAGCAATTTCAAAGATGACCCGGACACCCGCTCGTTTCTCAAAGACCGCGCCACTGCTGATAATAAATGGGATGTGCGACGTGCAACCATCGAAGCATTAGCCAGCAATTTCAAAGATGACCCGGACACCCGCTCGTTTCTCAAAGACCGCGCCACTGCTGATGATAATTGGGATGTGCGACGTGCAACCATCGAAGCATTAGCCAGCAATTTCAAAGATGACCCGGACACCCGCTCGATTCTCAAAGACCGCGCCACTGCTGATAATGAATCGTATGTGCGACGTGCAGCCATCGAAGCATTAGCCAGCAATTTCAAAGATGACCCGGACACCCGCTCGATTCTCAAAGACCGCGCCACTGCTGATGATGATGGGGATGTGCGATATGCAGCCATCCAAGCATTAGCCAGCAATTTCAAAGATGACCCGGACACCCGCTCGATTCTCAAAGACCGCGCCACTGCTGATGATGATGGGGATGTGCGATATGCAGCCATCGAAGCATTAGCCAGCAATTTCAAAGATGACCCGGACACCCGCTCGATTCTCAAAGACCGCGCCACTGCTGATGATGATGGGGATGTGCGATATGCAGCCATCCAAGCATTAGCCAGCAATTTCAAAGATGACCCGGACACCCGCTCGTTTCTCAAAGACCGCGCCAATGCTGATGATAATTGGGATGTGCGACGTGCAGCCATCCAAGCATTAGCCAGCAATTTCAAAGATGACCAGGACACCCGCTCGATTCTCAAAGACCGCGCCACTGCTGATGATGATGGGGATGTGCGATATGCAGCCATCCAAGCATTAGCCAGCAATTTCAAAGATGACCCGGACACCCGCTCGTTTCTCAAAGACCGCGCCAATGCTGATGATAATTGGGATGTGCGACGTGCAGCCATCCAAGCATTAGCCAGCAATTTCAAAGATGACCAGGACACCCGCTCGATTCTCAAAGACCGCGCCACTGCTGATGATAATTGGGATGTGCGACGTGCAGCCATCCAAGCATTAGGCAAACACTTTAGAAATCAGCCTGAGTTGTTTGAAATTTACTACAACTGCGCTTTCAATGACCCCTTTAAGCGTAAGAAAGACTATGAAACCAACCCTCGGCGCGTTGCACTGGAGATAATTATCAAGCAATTTTCTCAACATCCCCAGACTTTACCACTGTTGCACGACAGAGCCAAGAATGACCCAGATGAGCAAGTGCGAAAGTTTGCTCAACAAAAGTTGGCAGAATTAGAGAAGTAGCTTGACAAACTCAGGTTACATCATTAAACGAAAGTGTAGGTATTTGATTATAAACTTCTGCATTTAGGCTACGGTGTACACACAAGTCGAATTACCCCCCTTAATCCCCCCTTATAAAGGGGGGAAACAAGAAATCTAGTTCCCTCCCCTTTACAAGGGGAGGGTTAGGGTGGGGTAAAACCTTAGTACTAACGGGTAAGGGATCATGGGTAATTTTCCACCCTTCTTTTTCTAGCGTAGGCGTAGCCCGCCGTAGGCATCGCTTGACTGCATTGTGAAAGATATCTCTAGCTGGCATGATCCAACATCATAATAAATATACTAAAAATTCTAATAAAAAGATGTACCATCGCATTTACTCTGGGAATCATATACTTAGCAACTCTTGCTACTAACTCTCTACTATCCCCAGGTAATTATACGATGAGCGATCGCAATATCACAGGCACTCTTTCCCCAGAAGATATCCAAGAAATTAAAGCAGCGCTACAAATAATCGAACAAAAGATGCCGTTTCTCATTGCTTTAACTGCACAAGAACGCCGCAAGTTATTCAAAATGGGCGATAAAAGCCTAGCTTTTGTTACCAATAGCGTCAACGCTGCTCAGTCTAACCGTGAAATTCTCCCACCCAGTTTTGATATTGAGGAATTTATCGAGAATTATCAACTAGCTACCACACTCAACGAACTTTTAATCTCAATCCGGCAACTCAACGAACAAGTAGATGATACCCTATTGGCTGTCGGTAGCGAAGCGATGCTGGGCAGTTTGACAGTTTATGATTACGTTAAGACAGCAGCGAAAAAGACTCCAGGCTTAAAAACTGTAGCAGAACTGTTGAGCGATCGCTTTAAGGCTATTAGTAAAGGTAGAGCTGCAAAAACTTCCGGCTCTTGATAAATTAATACTCGTGAATGAGGCTTTTAACTCCATTCATCCACCTTTTATACTCATTAACGAGTCTTTTATCTCCATTCATCCACCTTTTATACTCATTAATGAGGCTTTTATCTCCATTCATCCACCTTTTATACTCATTAATGAGGCTTTTATCTCCATTCATCCACCTTTGATACTCATTAACGAGTCTTTTATCTCCATTCATCCACCTTTGATACTCATTAATGAGTCTTTGAGCTAGATTCATCTACTTCAGTAAGGTGGAATGTCACTTACTTAACCTGTATTTAGACTATTTCACTTTAATAATGATACACAAATACGCTCTTTTGGGGCAAGGCGCAATGCCCATTGGTGTCAACTTAACGTAAAAGCTATGTCCCGCAAGGAACTTCAGTTCCTTGGCTTTTAGCTAAAGTCTACTTCAGTAGACTAAATATTCCTAAAAATCTTTAGTCTACTTTAGTAGACTTTAGCTATGAGCGAATGGCACTAAGTTAAGATACAGCCCTTGCACTGACTGGTTCCCAGCCTCCAGGCTGGGAACCCATTCTCTAGGGCTGCTGCCTCCTCTTTCTTAACGAGAGGCAGCAGCCCTAGAGAATACATTCCCAGTCTTAAGACTGAGAACGAGACTACACAAGCCTTTGGGCTTTTCTTAGTGCCATTCAGCTATGAGCCTTGAACTTTAGTTCGAGGCGGGCGAGTCAAGCCTTCAGTTAAGCTATTTCTAGGCTTTTGCTGACACCTATGGGCAAAGACAAGCCCCTACGAGAAATCTATATGTATTAGAATTTTCGTGAATAGTCTATTCACTGACCATTACAATCCGCGTCACCCCACCCTAACCCTCCCCGTATATATTGGGGAGGGAACTAAATTTCTTGTTTCCTCCCAAAACATCGGGGGAATTAAGGGGGGGGTAAAAGCCTGTGCGATAAGCGTTTGAGCTTAATTTGACACCAATTAGTAATGCTGTGCCCTTACGATAGATGTGGGTAAAGTTTTGATTATTCCTGGGTGGGTGATGCCCACCCTTAATTGTTATTGCAATGCCTCAGCAGTCTTCTTCTTATCCAACTTGAGAATCAACACACCCAAAGGTGGTAAACACAAATCCAGCGAATAAGGACGACTGTGCAAAGACCAATCATCCGTCCACTTACCACCTAAGTTGCCCATATTGCTGCCACCATACTGACGCGCATCGCTATTGAACAACTCAGTATAAAATCCCTTTTGCGGTACACCGATACGGTAGTGAGAATGAGGTTGTGGTGTAAAATTGCAAACGACGATCGCAAAATCATCAGAATCGCGATCGCGACGTATGAAGGAAACTACACTATGGCGGTTGTCGCTACAGTCAATCCACTCAAAGCCAGGTTCAGCAAAATCCTGGGTGTACAAAACTGGTTCAGAACGGTAGAGATGGTTCAATTCCCGGAAAAACGTTTTTAACTGTTGGTGGGCTTCATGCTGTAATAAATGCCACTCCAAATCAGCCCAGGCATTCCACTCACTCCACTGCCCAAACTCCATGCTCATAAACATGGTTTTCTTACCTGGGTGAGCAAACATATAGCTAAATAAACAACGGATATTAGCTAACTTCTGCCATGTATCCCCCGGCATTTTGCCGATGATATTGCTCTTACCATGCACCACTTCATCGTGGGACAAAGCCAGCATGAAGTTCTCGCTGTGGTTGTACCACATACTAAAGGTGATGTTGTTTTGATGGAACTGGCGGAACCAAGGATCCATGCTGAAGTAATCCAGCATATCGTGCATCCAGCCCATATTCCACTTTAAGTTAAAGCCGAGTCCGCCTGTATAGGTGGGCCAAGATACCATTGGCCAAGAAGTAGATTCTTCCGCAATAGAGAGAATACCGGGGAAATAGCTAAAGATGGTGTGATTTACCTGACGCAGAAAATCTGCTGCTTCTAAGTTTTCTCTGCCGCCGTACTGATTGGGCAGCCATTCTCCTGGTTCGCGGCAATAGTCGTTATAGAGCATTGAGGCAACAGCATCAACACGAATCCCGTCAATGTGGTACTTGTCAAACCAGAAGAGGGCATTTGCTGCTAAAAAATTACTAACTTCATGGCGACCGTAGTTGAACACCAAAGTACCCCACTCTTTGTGTTCGCCTTTGCGGGGGTCAGCGTGTTCGTATAGGTGGCTACCATCAAAGAAAGCTAAACCATGTCCATCTTTGGGAAAGTGGCCGGGAACCCAATCCACAATTACCCCTATATCATTTTGGTGACATTTGTCAACAAAATACATGAAATCTTCGGGGCTGCCAAAACGGGAGGTGGGGGCATAGTACCCAGTTACTTGATAACCCCAAGAACCATCAAAGGGATGCTCCGCAATGGGCAGCAATTCTAGGTGGGTGTATCCTAATTCTTTAACATAAGGAATGAGTCGGTCAGCTAGTTCCCGGTAGGTAAGGAAGCGTGCGCCCGGTTTTAGTTCGGAAACAATAACTACAGGCTCAGTTTCACCATTGGGGAGTTTAGCAGGTTCGGCACTCGAAGCGTGTAACCACGAGCCTAAATGCACTTCGTAGACTGAAACTGGCTCTTTGAGGGGGTCAGTGTTACGGCGCTTTTCCATCCAGCTTTCGTCATTCCAACTGTAAGCATCTAAATCAGTGACAATGGATGCGGTTTTCGGGCGGGGTTCTTGCTGGAAACCGTAGGGATCGGATTTTTCGTAAATGTGTCCTTCAAAATTTTTTATTTCATATTTGTAATGCTCTCCCACACCGATTTCAGGAATAAACAATTCCCAAACCCCGGTGGGGCCTTTACGCATCTGGTGTTTACGCCCATCCCAAAGGTTGAAGTCTCCCAACAATGAAACGTTGCGAGCGTTGGGTGCCCAAACTGCAAAATAAACGCCTTTAACGCCGCCTATTTCCGTGGGGTGCGCTCCCAGTTTTTCGTATATCCGGTGATGGTTGCCTTCACTAAACAGATGCAAGTCAAATTCTGTCAAGTTGGGAGAACGGAAAGCGTAAGGGTCATAAGTGACTCGCTCATGTTCCCCTTCTTTAATCCGTAACTGGTAGTTTGCCAGTTCTGGAGTGTCAATCGTGCATTCAAAAAAGTGGGGATGATGCACTGTTTGCATTGGGTATTCCTTGCGTTGTTCAGGAAGAACCACCCATGCTGCACTTGCATTTGGTAAGTAGGCCCGCACAGCCCAGACGGTTTTGCCGTCTTGTTCTATGGGATGAGAACCTAGTATTTCAAAGGGATCGTTATGCTGATTCCAAACGATGCTGTTAACCTGTTCAGGGGCGATCGTGGTCATGGACATGAAGCTACCTAAGTGATAATAACGTGATTGACTAAATCTACTTTTTTAATATCTATATATATTCTTTACATTTATTTGCAATTTTGTCGCCACCGTTATCCTACATCAGAATGGGGAATGGGGAATGGGGAATGGGGAATAGGGAATGACAAATGACAAATGACAAATGACGAATTTATCAAAAATTTAAAAATGGGAAAAACTGAAGTAAGGTTTTACGTAAGCGAAGCAAAAAAATCTGTTCCCGAATTTTCGGGTCTAGTTTTGGGGGCGGGGCAAGTTGGAGCTGCGCTTGTAATTGAATATATTCGGCAGCTGTTAGGGATTCTCCATCAATAGGCGATCGCGCTTCTATGATAATTTTAGTGCGTAATATTTCTTCTGGTGTATCCTCTGGTGGTGGTAATGCGATTACCGGCGATCGCCAAGAGCTACTTAACACAAAAAAGGTTCCACTAATCACAATTAAGCTGAATAATCTTATTGCCTTTATCGCTGTAACTCTCCCCATATACTGAACTGCGTTCACAACGCAGGATAAAAATCTGTTTTTTCCATTCCCCATTCCCATTAAAAATTTTCCCAATAAAAATCTGGCAATATCAAGGTACATCACCAGGTCTGTTCTGATACGGAATAGACTATAAGGAATGCCCAAGAGCAATTGCCAGCGATCGCTATGAATTGTTTTGCCCTCTGAAAACTCAGGAGTCTAAGCCATTCCAAACACCAAACCAGGGAAGTACTTTGCCTACAAGAAGGCTTAGATTTACAGAACTCAACTCCCTTAGACTTGGAATAAGGTTCGGTAACAAAAGAGGAAAGGGGACAGGGGCACAAAGCTTGGGGGAGAACCCTATAAATAAATTTAGGGCTGCTCAAACAAGGATGGATTATTTATTGTGGCACTTTCCGCGACGCTCGATAGCGTTGCGTTAGCGACGTAGGAGCGTCTGACTCGCCATTGGTGTCAACTTAAGGGAACTCCAAAAAATAAATTATGCCACATTCAAGTCGTTGACTGTTGACTGTTGACTGTTGACTGTTGACTAAAAACTCGTGAACCGTCAACGGTCAACAGTGAACAATAGCAATGGAATATTTTTTTACTTGGAAGTCCCTAACGTGAAAACGATGTCCCGCAAGGAACTTCAGTTCCTTGGCTTTTAGCTAAAGTAATATGAAGATTACTAAATATCCCCCAAAATCTTGAGTCTACTTCAGTAGACTTTAGCTATTAGCCAGACAATTCATTCTCTGGCGGGTGAGGAGGCCCACAGCGAAGCTAGCTATTTCAAGGCTTTTGTTGACACTAATGCTGACTCGCTCTCCGTGGCGCTATCGAAATAAATATTTAGCCGAAGAGTATAAATAAATTTAGGTGCTTGAAACCCTCTATTGCTGGTAAATTCAAGCGTCTTTCTTCCCAGCAAGACAACTAAGCTGTTACGTATACAATTTGCATTATCAGGGCAGGATGCCCACCCCACATTCATCTTGAAAAAATATTAGTGCAAATTAAAGGCACAACAGCTTATAATTCCTCTCTTGCCTCTCTGATCAGGAGAGGATTTTAGCGGGACACATGGTTGAAGAGATAATCCTCATCACCAGTGTCCATTACTTGCTGCCCTACTTAGCTGATATTCGAGCAAACTCTAGTACAGGTCGGCGGAAATAAACCTAGTATTTCATTACAGCCACAAAGCCCAAAATTAAAGCAGGCGGACTTTTGACTTTTGAACGCCAGTTGCTTCAAGTCGGCAGAGCCGCCCAACGCACTGGCTCCTTTTGACTTCCCCGTAGGGGTTGACTTCCGCCTTGCGGTACTAGGCTCTGACACACCAACAGAAAAATGCAGGTTTTTACCTGAACCTAATTAATTCAAGCTATGTGGTGACGAGCGTTGTTACTAAGCTGTTTTGGGCATGATTTAAACTAAAGCTGATTGATGCCCTATTTAGGACTAGCTGCGGGAGTAGCAGCAGGTGTAGACAACCCACCACCAGCAGGTGCATCAGTTGGTTCACCTGCTGGTGGGGTAGTAGTAGTACCGCCACCACCAGCATCACCACCGCCGCCTTCGCAAGCTCCGAGAATTGTAGCCAGACTTAAGATTACAGCCAAACCAAAGATTCTTGTTTTCATAACTCCTCTTTCACCAATTGTGGCTAGAACAATTTTTCGCCTGTTCAATACGATACCGTATTTATTGCTTTTTTTTAAATGCTACGAGATTACATACTAAAAAAACAATCCTTTGGGGTATTCTTTTTTTGAATTAGGTATCATACAGCCATCTGATTAGTTTCTCTTAACTCAGGAGCAAAACGGAAATTACCAAATTTTCTAGCAAACCGAGCTATCATAGCAAAAAATTTATTTTTTCCCAGAGCATTGCACCTTGCTGCCCCGCGTTGCCATACTTTAGGTGCGATATCTAAAGGGCAAGCTGTCCAGTTGCTAATCGCTGATTGCAAAATTGCAATATCTAGAGGATGCAATTGTTATAGCTATCAGAACAGTTAAAAGGGTGTAGTCTGTTAGGGAACTCCAAAAAATAAATTATTCCACATTAAAGTCGTTGACTGTTGACTGAAAACTCGTGAACCGTCAACGGTCAACGGTCAACAGTGAACAATAGCAATGGAATATTTTTTTACTTGGAAGTCCCTTATGTGTGCTTGTTGCACAGAAGGCGATTTTAACTAAGCAAAAAGAGACAATTAAGACAATCAATCTAAAGTACAGTATTTCCCATCTAAAAAATTTATGGTAGTTGCTCGTAAATCTGCTGTTTCTACAAGGGGTACTTGGTTTGGGCGAGATTCTATCCTTTCTTTAGGGAGGCGACGTTCTGGACGTATAGAATCAGCAGCACAAAGCGCTTCTACACCCACTGCCCAAGCTGCACCAGTATCCTCTCGAAGACGAGTGCGTTCCTCGAAAAATCTAGCGGTTTCTCCGACAAATAAAGCAGTTACGCCCAAATCGGTGAAAGAGGTGGCTAGACAACAAGTGCTAAATCTCAATGAGCAGTCGAGTGCAAACCAGAAAACTTCAGGGGTAAATTTTCTTCGCCTTCCCACAATGCCTAATTCTGGAGTTGCACCTTTGTGGTTGCTACGCTTGTATACCTTTCACCGTTATTCGACAGTTTTGGCGTTTTTGGTAGTAGCATCGACACTTGCTGTTTATGGCTGGACGGTATATTCGCAAGACCTTTGGAGTAAGTCATATCGCAGACTGCAAAACCTGCAACGTCATGAGCGGCTACTAACGACAACTAACGCGACGCTGACAAATAAAATTGCCCAGGAAGCAGAACAACCTACAGCAGGGCTGGTATCGCCGACTCCTCAAGGAATGATTTTCTTGTCTCCAGCATCTCGTAGTCCTAAGCCAGCATCGTCTAACACAACGCCAAATCCCCAAAGGCAACAGCAAACACTCTCGCCACTGGGGTATTAAGGTTAGGGGTTAAAAGTTAGGAGTTAGGAGTTAAAAGTTAGGAGTTAATGGTCAAAGTTCAGAGTAACTAACTTTGACCATTGACTCTTGATTCCGAAAAGCAATTTGCTACTGAGTAGGGCAATGCAAAAATCACCAAGCAGAACAAACAGAAAGTTTCAAAATCCAGCATTTAAAAGGGGACAGAAGGTTTCTAAGCAAGGGTTATTGGGGACACTTGCCTCTAATATCCAAGACCAAACATCCAACACTAAGTCCCGACTGTTCATAGTATGGGGCGTATTAATGGCATCAGGGTTGGGGTTGGCTGTCAGCTTGTATAACCTGCAAATTGTCAAGGGGCCAAAGTTAACCCAGCAGGCACGAAACCAGCAAATGGTGTATTTGCGACCTTTTATGCCCCGTCGCCCAGTGGTAGATCGCAATAGTAATCTGTTGGCGATTGACCGTCCTGTATATACTTTGTACGCTCATCCCAAGCTGTTTAATAAGTCTAATGAAGACATGGCAGAGCGACTTGCCCCAATATTGGCAAAAGATACTGCTGAATTGGTAAAAACTTTTCAAAGCAAAAGAAGCGGAATTATACTTGACCCAGCCCTCCCGGAAGAAATTATCGATCGCGTCATCTCTTTGCGCTTAAATGGCCTAGAGTGGGCTCAAAAATACTCCCGATATTATCCGTCAGACGATTTGGTTTCTGATGTGGTGGGCTACGTGAATCTTGACCGTCGTGGTCAAGCAGGTGTGGAATACTCTCAAGAGAAGTTGCTAGAACGTCCTGTGCAAACGGTGCGGCTCAGTCGGTCGGGTAATGGGGCCATAATGCCGGATCATGCCCCTGAAGGTTTTTTGCATTTTGATGATTTGCGACTGCAACTTACTATTGATAGCCGTCTGCAACGAATTGCCCGCGTTGCACTTAAACAACAGATGGAAAAGTTTGACGCTAAACGTGGGGCGGTAATTGTCATGGATGCCTTGGATGGTTCCTTACTCGCTCTCGTTTCTCAGCCTACTTATAATCCTAATGAATACTCTAAAGCTAATATCTCGTTATTTAAAAACTGGACGGTGGCGGATCTTTATGAACCGGGATCGACTTTTAAACCTTTGAATGTAGCGATCGCTCTGGAAAATGGCGTCATCAAACCAGATGATATATTTAATGACTCCG
Source organism: Nostoc sphaeroides (assembly GCF_003443655.1). NCBI lineage: Bacteria > Bacillati > Cyanobacteriota > Cyanophyceae > Nostocales > Nostocaceae > Nostoc > Nostoc sphaeroides. The sequence goes on along the minus strand of NZ_CP031941.1, from coordinate 6,040,311 downwards.
GTTCTATTCGAGTAGCTAATTACACCATCAAAAATGCGATGAATAATGGGAATGGGCGAATCAGCATCGCTCAGATTTTGCAATATTCCAGCAACATTGGCATGGTGCAAATTATTCAACGCTTAAAGCCTTCAATTTATTACAACTGGCTAGAACGCTTGGGGCTAGGACAAAAAGTTGATACAGATTTACCTTTTGAAGTTGGTGGACGGCTCAAAAGTCAAGAAGAATTTATCGCTTCGCCAATTGAACCAGCTACTACTTCCTTTGGGCAAGGTTTTTCCATGACACCGTTACAGCTAGTGCAAATGCACGGCGCTTTAGCCAATGGCGGTAAGTTGGTAACACCCCATGTAGTTCGGGGGTTGATTGATAGCAAAGGGCAGATGCATGATTCACCCACTCACACCATCCCCCGCCAAATTTTCTCAGCCGCAACAACCCAAAAGGTTGTGGAAATGATGGAAACTGTTGTTAATGAAGGTAGCGGGAAAGCGGCACAAATTCCCGGATATCGCATTGCTGGTAAAACTGGTACAGCCCAAAAAGCTAGTCCGAATGGCGGATATATCAAGGGTGCTAGAATGACCAGCTTTGTGGCTATTTTGCCAGTGGAATCTCCTCGATATGTAGTGTTCGCACTGGTGGATGAACCAAAAGGAGAAAGTGCTTATGGTTCTACTGTCGCCGCCCCAATTGTGAAGTCGGTAATCGAAGCACTCATTCCTCTTGAAGAAATTCCGCCAAGTAAGGCGATCGAGCCGAAGGATGTGCCGTAGGGAGTAGGGGAGGCAGGGGAGGCAGAGGGAGAAGGGGACAAGGTAACTGACTTGTGAGAACTTGCAACAAGTCTAGGACTTACGCAAAAGTACACGCCGTAGGGGCAATTCATGAACATAGGTGTCAACTTAAGCTAAAAGTAGCTTAACTGTTAGCTTCCTCGCCCGCCTCGAACTAAAGTTCAAGGCTCATAGCTAAAGTCTACTGAAGTAGACTAAATATTCCTAAAAATCTTTAGTCTACTTCAGTAGACTTTAGCTATTAGCAAGGAACTTCAGTTCCTTGCGGGACATGGCTTTTACGTTAAGTTGACACAAATGATTCATGAATTGCCCCTACGTGAAAATAAGGTTTCGGCTATTGTTTGCGTAAGTCCTAAAGTCTTTCCCCTTGTCCTCTTCCCAATGCCCAATGCCCAATGCCCAATACCCTTTTCGTTTGAAACTTAATTCTTCTTTATAACCAGGGAAAGAGGTACATAAAGCTACTGGTGTGGGAACTTAAATATTAGAGGTGAAAGTAATTTTTCACTTTTCCAATGCTACCGAAGATTCCATGCAAAGCAATTTAGTTATATTTCCTAACGCTGGGGCTGCAAAAAAAAGTACGCAAACAGAAGAAGGAACAATTACCAAGTACGACCGGGCTGAGGAGCAATTTATAGAACTGCTAGTAACGGAGGATTTAGATCATCAACTAGATGTAAAACCTGCAATAGCTAGTGAGTTTGAACAGGCACTCTCAAGGGCAATTTGCGCCGCCTATAAAAACGATCGCTCCGATGAACAGGCTCACCGTTTTATCCAACGGATACTTTATCGAATTAATCGGCTAAAGCTGTTTTGGTATGACGATTTGCGGCACTATACCAATGAGCGATCGCTTTACTTGTCCTCCTGTCGTGACCAAATTGAAGCTGCTTGGCAACAGTGGGAACTGGCACAAATCGATGTGGCTGCACTGCAACAATTAGATGTAAAACAAGCGCTAATTGAGCGCACATCTGCCGATTTAGACCCGGTTTTGTCGCAGAGTAGCCGCTACATTCGTGAGGAAATGACTGAATCTGGCTATCGTCACCTGCTAGCGATCGGCTCTTTTGATGGCTTGGTTGAAGCTAGTCATCTTTCCCGCATTTTGGGTGGTGTTGCTAATGAAGTGCAATGTACGCTGATGCGAGTCCTAATAGAAGAATACGGCAATGGTCGTTTATCTCGCAAGCACTCGACATTTTTTGCCCAAATGCTTGCTGAGTTTGGAATGAACACTCAACCAGAGGCATATTTCGATTTAGTACCTTGGGAAGTTTTGGCTTCTACCAATCATAATTTTCTGGTGACTGAGCGCAAACGCTATTTCCTACGTTATAGCGGCGGTTTGACCTATTTTGAAGTGGCTGGCCCTGCGGTTTACAAAAATTATATGGTGGCGGCGCAACGACTCGGACTCTCAGAAGTAGCGGTGGGTTATTGGGAACTACACATCAGGGAAGATGAACGCCACGGCCGTTGGATGTTAGATGATGTAGCTTTACCATTGACAGAACGATATCCCAATGATGCCTGGGAATTAGTGCTTGGGTACGATCAGCAGAAACTCATGAGCGATCGCGCCGGTAGTGCTGTTGTGCGATCGATACGTGAGGCAAAACAATCCGCTTAACTTATCTAATAAATCTCAAAAATTAGAAATTAAAAATGCAGATTGTTTCTCGCATTTCTAATTTCACATCTCTCAATCATTCTATTGCTAATCCACATACAACCCAATTTCTTTAGTAATAACTTCTTTACTAAAGAAACAGTTATTTATTGTCTTGATATAAAGGTGTAAGTAAACACTTATTACATTCATTATACTTGGAAGTGCAGTCAAATGAAAGACATCTTTTTTTGTCCTGAAGAATCGAATTTTTACTCAAACTGTTTAGACACTTTTGTTCTCAGAAATTGCAAAAACTACGAATCTATTGTGGAGTTTGGCTCAGGGGATGGTAGCCCTGTAATTAATTCTTTATTAAAAAATAAGTTTGATGGGGTGATACATGGATTTGAATTAAATACCTCTGCATGGAAAGTCGCAAATTCAACCATCGATGAATATAATCTCACTAATAAATACATAATTCAGAATTCATGCTTGTTTAATTCTTCTCAACCCGATGCCGAGTATCTTGTAGCCAATCCACCGTATCTCCCCGCACCAGATAATGATATTTATATGCCACTCTTATTTGGGGGCGTGGATGGAGCGGCAGTTACCAACGAGCTTTTATCGTTAGGTTATGAAAATGTGTTGGTTTTAATCTCTAGTTTTTCTAATCCAACAGGTACGCTGAACCTAGCAAAAGAAAATGGATATTGTGTTCAAAATTTCATGGTGTTACCTTTGCAGTTTGGCTACTATAGCTCTGATCCTAAGGTAAAGAACCACATAGAAGAACTCCGAAAAAACAATATGGCATTTTATTCTGGCGATTATTATTTTTTAGCGGGCGTATTATTTAGCAAATGCCAGGATTCTGTAGTTGATTTATCTAATCAATTGGCTCAAGTTATGACTAGTTTGTGAAAATCGAGAACAATTTACCAGTTCTATCTCTAAAAACCAGCAAATTTTTATAAATTTCAACCGCCTATGTATATAAGTCAATACAGTTCAGATAAGACCAAAACACTTGTAGAGACGGCGATTTATCGCGTCTTATAGAGACGGCGATTTATCGCGTCTTATAGAGACGGCGATTTATCGCGTCTTATAGAGACGGCGATTTATCGCGTCTTATAGAGACGGCGATTTAGTAGAAATAGCGCTTAACTGAACCGTATTGGTATATAAGTAGTCGGACAAAAATATTTACAGTCATTGCGAGCGTTCGCGCAGCGTCTCGTAGAGAAGCGAAGCAATCCCAGCCCTTGCGATTGCTTCATTCCGCTTCGCTCCATTCGCAATGACATTGTGTAATTAATTCTGTCTGACTACTTAGGGGTTCCCATTCAGATGCGGTACAACATTACATCACGAGGTTTAGGGCAATTCATGTAGACGCAAAGCGGCTTCCCGCAGGGTATTGCCCCTACAGCTTTCAATTTTGCGTAAGTGCTAATAACTCTAAATTAGTAAATCCGTATTCTCAAGTAATAGATATCTCCGAAAAAGAATTGTTTTGACGTAGCAGTGCTACGTCAAAACAAAGGTTCTGAGTAACGCATATTTAATTTCTGGAGATGTCTAATCGCTTTATTTACCTGAAGTTATGGCATTAACTTCTTTGCTGTATGGTTGCACTGCTAGATTGAGGTTGGCGCTTGAGTGCTGCAAATAGAATTACAACAGCACCGAACCACAAAATAGGTACGCCTGAAGTTGGTTCAGCTACAGAGACAGATGAGGTTGGCGTCAAGAGGAAGGCGTGTAATTCACCATTAACTGCACCACGACCGACAATTTGACCCTTATTATTAATGGCAGATGCTGCTGTCAAGGTAAAGCCAGCGTCTGAACCAGGGGCAATCAGGTTATTTAAGTCGTACAGAGTGTTATCACTATAAAGAAAAGCCCGCAAACCATTGCCATCTGCTGCAAAAAAGTTACTATTAGTGCCAGAAAACCCTACTGCTTGACCTAAATTATTGATCCCCACACCAACACTGAACAAATCTGTAGGACGTAACCTACCAAGGTCTTGGATTCCCGTGCTGGAACTGTACAGAAAAGCACTACCATCATCTACTCTACTGAATCCCGAACTACCAACCACTTGTCCTAAGTCATTAATATCATTTGCTACGCTGTACTGGTAAAGTGGCAAAGTTCCCAAATTAGTAGTTAGGCCGTTTTGGTACAGAAAAGCTGTGTTTGAACTGAGAAAGCCTACTACTTGTCCCAAGTTATTTAAACTGTAGGCAACATTAGCAGGAGTTCCTATGCTGGTTGCTATACCATCACTGTATAAAAAAGGCCCAAGTCCGCTTGCTCCTCCTACTATTTGGGTGCGATCGTTAATGGCATAAGGAATAGCGTTTCGGATAGGGAGGGGTTGGGTGATGCCATTGCTGTATAAGAAAGGGTTATTTCCAGTAAAGTTATTACTACTAACCGAATTACCAACTACTTGCCCCAAGTTATTGATACCAGTTACTGAAAGTTGATTATCGCCAGGCAGGGGACTAATTTTTTGAAGTGAACCATTGCTGTAAAAAAAAGAACTCGCCAAAGAATTAATGGCTACTTCACCTGAGTCATTAATGTCTGTAGCGAAACTGAAGGCTTCTCCTGTAAGACTGCCTAAATCAGTAACTGAGTATAGAGATACTGCCAATGCCGACTTGGATACAGTAAGACTGATTGCGGTCAAGGTTATTGCTGTTATACAGGATTTCCACTGAAGTAAAAGCATCTGGGTTTTCCGTGATTTTTTATTCCCCTACTAAATTACCACTGAAGAGTATGGTATTAAGCTGTCGTTCAGCTGCATGAGCATTGATGACTAAAGATGTAGGCGATCGCAATTTACCACTGTTGTCTGTAGAACCAGTAAATTTTTATGAATACCAACGGCTTGTGCATATTTAGCAATTTCTTTTAACTAATTCGGCAGAATTCCCCATCCGTCTATAGCTCAGGGGATGGAGAGCTTGTTTGTAGCGTTGTAATTCATCTAATGCAATTATTCTGAATCTTGGGGGGGGAAGTGCGATTCGCTTGATCCAAAGCCCCCATTTACAAGCAGTCCCCGAAATATTGGGTTTCGTCCCTCAACCCAACCTACACAACTGCTCCCTTATCACTTTTAATCAGTTTACAGCCCTAGTCTCTAATAAATAAATTAGTGCCTCCACTAAAGCCTGATTTTGTTCATCAGTACCAACAGTAATGCGTAATTTATCATCTAGTCCAGGCTGCTTGAAGTAGCGGATTAAAATTCCCCGTTCCTTTAGTTTTTGATAGAGATATTCTGCATTTCCTTCTCTTGGCTGTACCAGCAAAAAATTAGCTTGGGAATCCCAAAGATGAAAACCTAATTGCTTTAAGTCTGTTGCTAACTGATTCCGCGATGCTTTAATCTTTGCCACACAAGCATTTTTATAAGCTTGATCGGTAATAGCAGCCGTGCCAATTGCACAAGCGATCGCATCAATGTTATAGCTATCTTTCACCTTAAACAATCCCTGCAACAGCTTGGGATTTGCCACCCCAAATCCCAGCCGTAATCCAGCTAACGAGTACCCTTTAGAAAGTGTGCGAATTACGATGACGTTTTCGTAGTCCTTTACCAAAGCCAATGCATTCTCTTCGGTAAAATCTATGTATGCTTCGTCAATCACTAAAACTCCAGATAACTGGCTGGCTAATTTTCGCAGATCATTTGTTGCTACCACATGCCCCGATGGACTATTAGGCGATGCAATGAATGTCACAGATCCATTGACAGCAATTAGTTCTTCCAAAGGTAAACTGTAGTCATCGCTGTAAGGAATCTCAATAATTTCCGCAGCTTGCATTTCTGTTAATGTGCGATATAGCACATAAGTGGGCATGGGATAAACTACCTTCTTCCCAGGTTCTGCACAAGCTCGAATCACCACGCTCAACAATTCGTCACTGCCATTTCCCACAATTATCCAATCGCTAGGAACACCTAAAACTTTACTTGCAGCTTCCCGGAACTCCCCCCCGAAAGGTTCTGGATACCTTCGCAACCACTCGCCATCAATATTTTGCAGCACAGCTAGCGCCGCAGGCGAAGGAGGATAGGGGTTTTCGTTACTGTTGAGTTTAATTATCTGTGTACCGCGTTGAGGCTGCTCACCAGGAATATAGCTAGCCATTGCATCAACATTAGAGCGAAAGTAGTCGGTCATAGAGCATGAGATATGGAAAAAACAGATTTTTATTCTGCGTTGTAAAAGAATGTTCAATTTTGGATTTGAGATTTTAAATTTTAGATTTCTTCTTCAATCCAAAATTGGCATCTCACCCTATCAAATGGGAACCCTGTTATATAATTGCGTTCCTTACCGCCATGAAATTATTGAATTTTCTCAAATCAAAACCAGCTATTACAGCCTTAGCGATCGCAGTAAACTTTCCGAAAATAGCAGTATACCGTTTGCCAGACGGGAAAGTCACCCGGTAGCGACACCGAACAGCCCGCCGTAGGCATCGCCATCTAACTCACTTGTAGGGGCACAGAGATGTGCATTGGTGTCAACTTAACGTAAAAGCTATGTCCTGCTGCAAGTAACTGAACTTCCTTGGCTTTTAGCAAAAGTCATCTCTTGATGACTAAATATACCCAGAAATCTTTAGTCTACTTCAGTAGACTTTAGCTAAAAGCCAAAGAACTTTAGTTCCATGCGGGTGAGTCAGCTAATAGTTAAGCTATTTCTAGGCTTTTGTTGGCACCAATGACACCTGTGCTACCTACCCAGTACTACTGAACAAAGCACTAATTAAGCAAAGGCAAAAATTGGCGAATTAACCCAATTGTCACTGCTGGTAACTCTAACTGCGGTGTTAACCCCACATCTTCCAACTGTTGAAAAAATCGGATCGCTTGGGGATTAATTTCGGCAAGGCGGCGACCAATTGAGGGGCCTGTAAATTCTGACCTTTGTCCCCAAATAATGGCGGTGGGAGTCGTCAGTTGTTGAATGTAAAGGGATAAATCAAAGCATAAATCGCCACGGACAAAGGAGAGTGCTGCATACTCAGCATTAGGCTGTTGGGCAGATTGTAAATAAGCATCTACAATTTCTTGGTAGACTCGATTAGATTGAGCAAATTGCCGTTGCTCTAAGAAACTGCGAATACCCCCACTGGTTGCTATTCCAGTGCTGTAAAGTAAACGGTCAACAACGGGAACGCTGACTAACTGGGCAAAAAAACTACGGGAGTAGTCTTCGCCAAAGTCGGAAAGTCCGGCGGGGGTAGTGAGAATTAAAGACTTGAATAAATCAGGATGATCTGATGCTACTCGAATTGTAAAGGCTGCGGTCAAAGAAGAAGCGATCGCTGTTACTGGCCCGGTACAAGTCTGCTCAAAAAACTCCCGAATCGTCGTTAAATAATCTTCAATCTGATAACTCCGTGCCGGATGCTCAGACCTACCCCAACCGATTAAATCTGGCGCAATAACCCGATATTCGGCGGCAAAAGCCGGATATACTTTCGACCACTCATAAGCAGAAGACCCACCACCAAAGCCGTGCAGAAACACTAAAGTTTCCCGATCATCTTTTGCTGTAAAATTGTCCTGCCAAGGTGACCCAGTGGCTGTATAGTATACTATCCTACCTAGTGAGGTATTTATAGAGCGTTGTTCAAATCCTGGTGGTTGAAACATAAGTATGTTTTGTTGATTGTAGTAATAAAGTAACATGGGCAACAAACTAATCCTGAGTATACGTAGATACGGTGAGAGTATTTGATAATTTATCCCCGTCATCGCATCTTCTTTGGTCACCCCAGAATACTTACCTATTTAGTTCAAACTCCTCACTCATTGTTATTATCAGCGAACCAATCACTTTAAGACTTCTTCCTAGCATCAGATTAAGTAGATATAAAATTACTGGATTACTTGTAAAGATTTGGTGATTTTTTTTCATAATAAAAAGTGACTGAGCCTTGAAATTACTGTGTTACAAGGGTTTATCTTGGTAACAAAGATAACTAAAGCGTGAATAGAACATAAGTTTTTATGTTAGTCTATCAACAAAATCATAAATAATTTTGAGCATCAAGAAGATTCAAAATGCTCATTTTAACAAGCTATTAATTCTAGTTAGACATGTAGAAACATAGCTTTTGATGTATTACTAAATCTATTTATTATCTAGGTAATGGTAAGGCGGGATGTCATGGTACAGGCTACTCTTCAATTAAATAAACTACCAACGATTGAAAACGCTAAATTTGCGCTTGACTTTAATATACAAAATGAAATTAAAGTTTCAGCTTGGGGGGAGCAGGTCGAGTCAGCTATTGACGCTGGCAGAGTGGCTGTACCTACTTGTATTTGTTTAGAGTTGGAAGACTTAAAGTGTTTTGAATCAGTAGAGCGCCAGTATGAACGCTGGGGAGTAATTTTTCACAATTCTATAGCAATACAGCCATCAAATCCAGCATTTCCAGCCTATTCAGGGCTAACAGTTTTAATGGGAGCGCCCAAAAGCGGATTTTTAGAAGCTACTTTCTTGCATCCGGTTAATTCGGTTAGCGCCTTTGTCACTAGTTCGCAACGGCTAGTGCTTTCCGCCTACGATCGCGATCGCCAACTCATTGCTCAAACTGCACTACCAAGCGCCAATCTTGCCAATTCAGACTCGGCAATTTCCCCCAATACCTTATTATCTATAACTGGGAATAACATCTACAGCGTTACCTTCTGTGCTTTTGATGGTCAATTCACCCTTGATAACTTTCGTTTTTGTCTTTAAAAACCCTTTATGCCCTTGCTCTGAGCCATTTAAAATGGTATCTTTATTTCCGCCGTGCTGGACTATAGCGGTTCCCATTCAGATGGGGTACAACATTAGATCACGAGGTGTAGGATCACGGCAGTGCCCATTGGTGTTAACTTAAGCCCAAACTCCTTTAAAATCTCGTTTCCAGCCTCCGGCTGGAAATGCATCTCCTGGTGGCTCTGCCGCCAGTAAGGGAGGCGGAGCCTCAACGATGGGATTCCCAGTCGGAGCAGGGGAACGAGACAATCTAAAAGCTAGTTCCAGGCAGGGTTTTAGCTGAAGTTGACACCTATGGGCAGTGCCGTGCCCCTACGGGTGTACCTCACGTAAACGAGAACCGCTATAGTCTACTATGCTGCCCTTAAAAACCGGGCATCTTCTGGTTTGGGTCTTCACCCTTTCTTCAACCGTAGTAAAACTTATACAATAGTTAATTTCGTAATCAAGTAGGTAAACACTGTGGCACAGGCTTCGTCTTCTTGGCAGCAATTGATCAACCAGATTCCCAACTGGAACTGGTCGCTGACAAAGTTCAAGACAAAGGGAGCAACAAAGCAGCAAACATTTAAGCGCTTCTCTGGGCCTGGAGGCTTTCTTGGGTTCTTGACAATCGTCGTCGCCATGTTGTTGTGGAACTGGATGCTGCTATTGGCTCTCTCAATCGGCGTTGGGATAATGGTATTGGTTTACTCAATGCAAGAGTGGGACTGGCAATTGCACTGGTCTAAGATACGTAAGTTCTTAAACAGTTCAAATCGTCGGTTAGCTTTAGCAGTCATCAGTGGGGGTCTTGCTACTGTCAGCACTTACATGGCCGCTGCAATTTGGGTTGACTCTCACAGTTCCTGGATTGCTGCTGGTGCGATTGTGCAAGGCGTAGGAACACTGTTAACTTTAATTTTATTGGTCTGGCAAATTGTCAACTTCTATGAAAATCGAGAAGAAGACCACCTCGATCAGTTGTTGGTAAATTTAACAGAAAAAGATCCATTAAAGCGGATGATTGCCCTACGTCAACTAACTAAAGTCATCAGCCGTAAGCGAGTTGATTCTTCAGTGCAGCAAGATGTTGTGGAATGCTTGCAACTGTTACTCAGTCGAGAGGAAGAAGTTGCGATCAGAGAGGCAGCTTTTAAAAGTTTACAAGCCTGCGATCGCCTCCGGTCGGTCGGAAACCATCGTTTACAAGTTCTACCTCCCAAAACAGCATCAACTTTCACACCCGTATCAGCAAAAGTCAAGCACCACATTTATTAGTCATTAGTCATTTGTCCTTTGCAAATGACCAATGACTAATGACTAATGACAAATAACTATTTTCGAGCCAACTGTCCATTGCGAACTTGCACTACCGGATGATTGCATCTCCGTAACAATTGTTCATCGTGGGTAGTAACAATTACTGTAGCCCCAAAGGAATTTAACTTCTGGAGAATCTGGATCACTTGCCAGGAATTATCTGGATCGAGATTTCCAGTCGGCTCATCGGCCAACAGCAGGGGTGGTGTACCAACGATCGCACGAGCAACACTCACCCGTTGTTGCTCTCCCCCAGACAGTTGATCTGGAAAGCAGTCAGCTTTACTCAGTAAACCCACTAGCTTCAAGGTTGGTTCTAAGCGTCGTTGAATTTCTTTACGGGTATACCCTTGAGCTTGCAGCACAAAAGTCACATTTTCTGCTACTGTTCGTTGGCTAATCAGTTTGTAGTCTTGAAACACAATGCCAATGCGTCGCCGCAATAATGACAAGCGATCGCCCTGTAAACCAGCTACATTACACCCATCAACAATTACTTTTCCCTGCGTCGCTAACTCCTGGCCATACAGCAGTTTCAACAGCGTTGATTTACCAGAACCACTTGGCCCTGTAATAAACAAAAATTCTCCCTTTTTTACCTCAAGGTTCGCATTCAACAAAACGTGAGTGCCATTAGTATAAGTCTTGCTTACAGATTGCAATTGCACCTTGACAGTAGTACCACTAACGTAATGTTGAGTTTTATTGTCCTCTCTATGAAGGGATTTGTCTTTCTTAACTTGAGTTGTTAATACTGGCATTGTTAAATTTTCCTTATCCCCACAACCAAATAGCTTACGGGTTTAGATTTGATATTCCTCTCAAAAATAAGGATTCCCAGGTTTCGCCTGGGAATTGAAAATTTAACAAAGAAAATTTAAATTTTTTGAAGACTTCAATACTAACTAAGTAATAGCACCCAGTACAGACGCGATTAATCGCGTCTCTCCTCTTGTACAGACGCGATTAATCGCGTCTCTCTTAACTAATTGCACCCCTTGCTGTCAAACGATAAACAAAAGCTTTCACCGCAAACGCTGGCAAAGCCAACATCCGCCGCCAACGCCAAGGTTCTTGATAAAGCCGATACAACCATTCCAAATTATTATTTCCTAACCAGGCGGGAGCGCGAGTTTTAGTTCCCGACCAAATATCAAAACTACCACCAACACCAATCCAAATTGCTTGAGGACACAAATGGCGGTTTTCGGCAATCCATAACTCTTGACGTGGAACTCCCAAACCGACAAAAATCACTTGTGGCTGCAATTGAACCAGAGTTTCTCGCAATTGTGCTTCTTCTTCTGGGGAATGGTAGCCTGAGTGAGTGCCTACTATACTCAAATCTGGAATTTGCTGCTGCCAAAAATCTGCCGCAGTTGAGGCCACTCCAGGCGCACCTCCATAGAAAAAAACCTTTGCCCCTGTCTTCTGTTGCCCGATTTCTTGCAAAAGTTTTTCTGCTAGTTCAATCCCCGGAAAACGCTGCACTTTTTGCCATAGCAGCCATCGCAAATACAGAACAACCCCGGCTCCATCTGGAATCACTAGTTCAGCATTTTTAATCACCTGAGCTAAGAATTGATTCTGCTCTGCCTGCATAGTCATTTCTGCATTGAGCGTTACTACATGAATTCCTTTGCCTGCACGCAGGCATTCTAACAACCAGCCTGGATAGTTAGCCATCACATGAACTGGTATTCCTAACACTGAAAATGCTTCATTGCCTTTAGACATAGCCTATTCTGGATTAACCTCACACCAGATTTACTTGAATGTTAAGTTTATCAAATTTTTTATATTAGAACTTAAGCACGAGAGATTCCCATTGCCCTGCAACAATAGAAAGCATAACTAATTAATCTTGGGCACTTGTACTTGGGCTGAACCAGTCCAAATTTGATTGTTGAAGTGTAATACTCTACTAAGTATAAAACGCTCAACTCGTAACTCTGGTTCCGGGGACAGAAGCCCCCACTATACTACTTGCAGTTAGTGTGGGAGTATGTCACGAAACTCGACTTTCTGGTTAAGGTAGTGTAACGGTCTGAAGTTGGCTATGAGTAAAATTCGTATCGCTCTGATTGAAGATCATGACCTAACTCGTGTAGGTATTAGGACAGCACTACTGCAAAAAGATGACATTGAAGTTGTAGGTGAAGCTGCCAATGCTGCTGAAGGGCTAAAAATGTTAAAAATGGTACAACCAGATATTGCCATTGTCGATATTGGTTTACCAGATAAGGATGGCATTGAACTGACACGGGAGGTAAAATCTACTGCTAATGGGCAGCAGCTAATCACAAAGGTGTTAATTTTGACGCTGCGGGATAACAAAGAAGCTGTATTGGCAGCTTTTGCGGCTGGTGCAGACTCTTACTGTATGAAAGATATCAAATTCGATAATTTGCTGGAAGCAATAAGAGTAACTTACAATGGCAACGCTTGGATCGATCCCGCGATCGCTCGGATTGTATTACAACAAGCGCAACAAAATCCCCAAAAGTTGGAGTCAACTTTTGTAAATACCAAGACCATTGCCTCTAACCCTGATTATGTCGAGAATCTGGAAGGAATTCAACCTTACACCCTGACAGAAAGGGAATTGGAAGTGCTACAGTTGATTGTCGAAGGTTGTAGTAATGCAGTAATTGCCGAAAGGCTTTATATCACTGTTGGGACTGTTAAAACTCACGTTCGCAATATTTTGAATAAGCTATGTGCCGATGACCGTACCCAAGCAGCAGTCCGCGCCTTGCGTTCTGGGTTAGTAGGATAAGGTTAAATTGAGCGAACAGTTATCAAGTTTTAAAACACTGATAACTGAATAGCTGTTGAAAATGATTAGTTATTAATTTTTTGTTGTTTCTCAGGTGGGATAAAAATTATATTATCTCGCCATTCAAATATGTGAAAACTAAAGTCAAATATGGCTGATATCGGAGTGGGAAAACTTAAGCTCATGGTGGTAGATGATGAGCCAGATAACTTAGATTTACTCTACCGCACTTTTAGGCGAGATTTTCAAGTATATAAAGCCAATCATGCCTTTGGCGCTCTAGAAATCTTGGATCAGTTTGGTGAAATGGCGGTGATTATTTCTGACCAAAGAATGCCAGAAATGAATGGCACTGAATTTTTTAGTCGCACCGTAGAGCGCTTTCCAGACACGATTCGGATTTTGTTAACTGGTTTTACTGATGTCGAAGATTTGGTGGATGCGATTAACTCTGGTCAGGTATTTAAGTATATTACCAAACCCTGGAATCCTGAACGGCTCAGAGCCTTAGTTGAGCAAGCTACTGATACATATCGTCTAGTTAAGAAGCGCACGCAAGAATTGGGTCGGGCCCTACAGCGAGAATCTTTATTTAATGCTGTAACAACGGCAATTCGAGAGTCTTTAGACTACGACAGTATGCTGCAAAAAATTGTCGCAACTATTGGACAAACATTTGAAGCTAGCAATTGCTTACTCAGACCAGTAGAGGGCGATCGCCTCACACAAGACGAGTTCTCATACCGCGATCCGAAATCTGATGTATCAGATTGCTTATTCGACCCCAGTGTTTTAATTGAAAAAGTGCTGGAAACCCGTCATTATCAACTCGCTCAAGATGTCTATGAGGGTAATCCTTCTCACCACCTAGTAGTACCACTTAGCTATCAGCAGCAATTATTGGCTGTGCTGGTTCTTCATCAATGGGGACGCGATCGCCCTTGGCAAGACGAAGACATTCAACTGATTGCAGGTGTTGCCGAACAAGCAGCCTTAGCCCTCTCTCAAGCAAAACTCTACCAGCGCCTTCAAGAAAAGCAACAGCAAATTCACAATGAGTTGGAAGTAGCCCGCCAAATTCAATACAACTTGCTACGCCAAACTTTACCTGACATCAAAGGTGTGAAGGTGCAAGCCTGCTGTTACCCAGCGCGGGAAGTAGGAGGCGATTTTTTTGAAGTGTTTGTCCATCCCAAAGGCGACTTGTGGCTGGCAGTGGGTGATGTCTCTGGCAAGGGCGTTCCAGCTGCTTTATTTATGGCTAGTATTATTTCAGTTTTGCGCCGAGAACTATCTCAAGAAGCACCAGCCGAGCCAAATGTGGTCATGCAGAACCTCAACCACGCTCTCAGTGAAGACTTAATTAGCAACAATTATTTCATCACCCTTGTCTTAGCCTGTTATACCCCTACCACTAAGGAACTCGTCTACACTAATGCCGGTCATATTTATCCACTGTTATGGTCACGCCAAGGTGCTTTAGCCGACAATCCCAATTACCTGAAAGTTCGCAGCGTTCCTTTAGGGATCTTGCCTAAGTGGCAGGCACAGTCTGGTCGCTTGGTTCTCGCGCCTGGAGACACATTGTTACTAGCTAGCGATGGAATTACAGAAGCTACGGTATCAAATAATTTTGATTCTACAGTAAAAAGCGAGTCTGGCGTTGACCCGGTTAACCGTTCGATGCTGAATCAAGATGGTCTTTGGCAACTCTTGCAACAAGAGGAACAACCGCTTTCTCTAAACCATTTACTAGCTCGCATCCAGGCAGATAATCAGGTTCAAGAAGATGATCAAACTATACTTTCACTGGAGATTTTGTAAGTAATGAAAAGTGAGCTTCACGTACCAAGTGACTTAAGTTTTCTTAATATTGTCGAAACCTGGCTGCTGGGATGTTTGAAAATCCAGCTAGGAGAATCTGTGGATTGGTCACGGCAATCAAGTCGTTTGAGGCTGGCTTTAGTAGAAGCCTACTCAAATGCAGTCCGTCATGCCCACAAGGATAAACCAAATTTACCAATTTTACTGCGTTTGGAAGTTAAAAATCGGGATCTTGCCCTCGAAATTTGGGATTACGGCGAAGGCTTTGATATGTCTAACTACTATGCTCCGAACCCTCTGGAAAAACAAGAAGGGGGTTATGGTTGGCTAATTATGAATCGTCTCATGGATAAAGTAGACTACCAGTTGCAGATTGATGGTGCCAACTGTCTAAAGTTAGAAGCTACTTTACCCGAATTAGTAAAATAGACGTAATGTGTTATGTGAATTTACTGTGATTGGATTTTGTTTGGGGTACGCTCAAACATTGCCTAACTTTTTATACTTATTTGCTACTTTTCACGACGTAAAGAAAGTAGCTCTTGGGGAGAAGCTAAAAGTTTGATTTTAGTATATGAAATTTGCCGTTGTTCGTTGAGGATAAATAACCACAAGACATTCACACTACACCACGAAGTTTGTGCTTTGCCTGTTACTTGGACTTGAATCGTAGCGTTTTCTAAAGCCTCCGCTATTCCGGTGTTAGGATAAGCTTTAATGTTTTGGCATTCTTGTTTTAAGTAGACTGCGATCGCATCTCTCCCCACAATATCAGATTCAAATGGTGGACGCATCACACCATCTACCGCAAATAAGGCAGCTGTTGCCTCAAATTCTCCTGCATTTAAGGTTTCAAAATAACGCAGTACACTTGTTTCTGTAATTCCCTCAATCTGGAATTCTTTTTTCAACTGTTCAGCAGAGGTCACGTCGCTTCGCTCCAAATTCAAAATTTAAAATTAACAATCTCCATAAATTTATTTATGGAGATTGTATCCTTTTTTAACTTTGGTCAGATAATTATTTGTATTATAGCGGTGTGCAGTTCAGTAAGATACAAAAAAAATGCTGGAATGATTTGACAGCAAGGATTTTGGTGTTCTCATCCAATCGATAACCGCTATATGCTACCTAAATATTAATTTCAATACAAAAATAGCTAAAAAGAAACCTGCTGTTGAGATAGATTGCCACATTTGTATAAATCTTCCTGACGATGGTTGAGATTTTGCAATATAGCGGTTCTCAATTGTATGGATACAGACCACTCGTAGGGGTTAAGTTTTGCTTATTGGTGTCAACTTAAGCTCAAACTCCTTTCAAATCTCGTTTCCAGCCAGAGGCTGGAAATGCTGATCGTTGGGCTGCTGCCGCGAGTTCGGGAGGCGGAGCCTCAACGATGGGCATTCCCAGTCGGAGACTCTTGACGAGGCAATCTTTTAAAGCTCTGTCTAGGCTGGCTTTTACGTTAAGTTTACACCTATGAGCAATGCTGTGCCCAAAGCATGTTTTGAATCCAAACGAAAACTGCTATAAGTAAAATTTATAAGTAAGTCAGCACAATAAAAGCAACCTATGTTAAGAAAAGTAAACAAGGCTTAAACCCTTTTTCCCTCACCCAGAACTGCCCCCTACCCCCTGCCTTATCCCAACCATAATTATTTATGCCGACCTAATTAGAATAAGCAACAAATGTTAATCAAAGATATTGACTACGTAATGTAAAATAAAATCGCCTTTATTTAGGCAAAATCCAGATAAAAAAATGAATCAGTATTCCGTAACAAGCAGCAATGTAGTGAAAGAGAAAGCTGGCGAGTTGGGCTTTCACAAAGTGGGAATTGCTGCTGTAGATAGAGTAGATGCTATAGAAGCGCAGAGGTTACAAGCATGGATTGAACTGGGTTATCACGCTGATATGGAATGGATGGCTAACCCAAAACGCCAGGATATTCGCAAAGTTATGCCAGAGGCGCGATCGCTTGTGTGTGTGGCGCTAAATTATTACACACCAGATCAACGTCCCGAAGGCGAGGAATACGCCAAAATTTCTCGTTATGGCTGGGGAAGGGATTATCACAAGGTGATGCATAAAAAACTCAAGCAGCTAGCTACATGGTTAAAATCACTTGGTGAAGATGTATTAGCTCGTTATTATGCAGACACTGGCCCGGTGCAAGATAAAGTGTTAGCACAACTTGCCGGAATTGGTTGGATTGCCAAAAATGGTAATGTGATTACACCAGAATATGGCTCTTGGGTATTTTTGGGAGAAGTGTTAACTAATTTGGAATTAGAGAGCGATCGCCCGCATACAGAACACTGCGGTAGCTGTACTCGTTGTCTTCAGGCTTGTCCTACGGGTGCAATTACTCAGCCTTTTGTCGTGGATGCTAATCGCTGCATTGCTTATCATACTATTGAAAATCGGGCAAAGGAATTGCCAGAGACAATCACACCCAATTTACAAGGCTGGGTTGCTGGTTGCGATATTTGCCAAGATGTTTGTCCTTGGAATCAACGTTTTTCCCAAACAACTGATATTGCAGAGTTTGGGCCAAATCCAGCGAATATTGCTCCCCACCTGCTAGAATTAGCCCAAATCTCAGATCACGAGTGGAATAAACGATTTCCAGCATCTGCCTTGCGGCGGATTAAGCCAGAAATGTTACGACGCAACGCCCTAGCTAATCTTGACGCATCCCGGCGAAATAATGACCCCGAAAGTAATTATTTTTGATTTTGATGGCACTATTGCTGATACAGTAGATGCCCTTGTAAGTATTGCCAATCGTCTAGCTGTAGACTTTGGTTATAGACACATAAGCCCAGAGCAATTATCCCTACTTAAAAACTTAACATCTAGGGAAATTATTAAGTACTCAGGAGTTTCTCTATTTAAGATACCTTTTTTAGTTAAAAAAGTTAAAGGAGAATTAAAAAACAAAATCCCAGAATTAAAGCCAATTCCGGGAATTAAAGAAGCATTAATCGAACTCCAAAATGAAGGATATAAGCTGGGAATTATCACTTCTAATTCTAAAGAAAATGTGACGCAATTCCTGAGAATAAATGATTTAAATCACTTATTTGATTTTATCTACTCAGGAATTACGATTTTTGGTAAAACAACCATAATCAATAATGTATTAAGGCAAAATCAACTCCAACCTCAAGAAGTGATTTATGTTGGAGATGAAACCAGAGATATCGAAGCATCAAAGAAAGCAAATATCCAAGTGATTGCAGTAACTTGGGGCTTTAATTCACCGGAAGTACTAGCCAAGCAAAATCCAGATTTTTTAATTCAGCGGCCTAGCGAACTACTAGAAGTGATGAATGGTGGTAATTAGTCATTAGTCATTGGTCACTTGTACTGAGCGGAGCCGAAGTATTAGTCATTAGTCATCTTAACTATTGGCGATTCACTAAAACAGTAGGGTGGGCCATGTATATCAATGCCCACCCTACAAAATAGCAAAATATCAGGAAAACTTAATTTTTCCGTTCACCCTTTTCCAAAGCTTGTTTTACTAGATCATCACTGACATTAGTTACACCCTCAGTCTTAGAATTCCCAACTTCCTTTGCTAACTCGAGAAAATCATCAGGATTACCAGTTGACTGCGCTTGAGTTTTTGTCTCTACTGGTTGAGAAGTTTGATATTTAGGTGCAGTAGCTGCTTCGGCTGCTGCTGCGCCTTCACCTGTGCGATCAACATCACTAACGCTGAATTGTTGTGCAGTTTTATAATCAGCATCAAAATCGACGTTTGGAGCTTTTTCTTCACCACTAGCTATGCTTTCGGCAGCTAATTGAGCATCATGGGTGGAAGCTTCATTAACATTGGGCTTTACTTCATCAGGCATAATTAAAATCCTTAGATTAAATTTTTTATTGCTTACTTGAAAAAGCATAACAAAGTAATTAGTTCTTTTTATGTTCCTTTAGGAGAGACTTTACCTCTATTAAAAGATAGATTAAAGCTGCAATTTGCAATTAATATAACTCTTTCTCTCGATAGTAGAGGGTGATGCTCAAACTTTGTAACCCTTAGTTTAGCCTGTAAAATTTCTTTCGCAATAAAATTATGACTGCAAGTTACGATAAAACTATTTCTCAAGCCCAGAGCAATGAATCTCAAAATTTGGTAGATGCTTTTAACAATTTAGATACCGATGCAAAATTAGCCTGGTTCTATTTAGTTTATAAAAAAATGGGTGATTCTATCACACCCGCCGTTCCTGCTGCGGCCGAACCTGAGTTAGCACCACTTCTGTTAGGAGACTATTTTGAGTTATCAGATGAGCAACAACTAGATATTATGCGGGATATAGTTAACCGCAAAGATACAGAATATTCCCGCGCTTATGGGGCGATAAAAGAAAACAATCAACTGTTAGTTTGGTATGCTTGGGCAGTAGCTATGGGGGATACGGTGGTTGACTTACCAGCTAGCTATGAACCAACTAAAGCAATTAATGATCTGGTTTCCCAGATTGAAGGATTAGATTTTGACGAGCAAATTTCGGTGTTTCGGACAATAGCTGGTGAAGTGGGTTACACCGATGTTAAGCCAATTGAGACGCAAGCAGAAACTGGAAAAACGTCCAGTTTGTAATTGGGACTGGCGACTAGTAGCGCAAGGCAAAAGTCAAAAGTCAAAAGTTACACATGCTTTAATTTTGGGCTTTCTGGCTGTTTTGAACAGTTATCAGTTAACGTGACGACAAGTACTTTTCTGACCTCTCCCCCAACCCCTCTCCGACACGGAGAGGGGAGCAAAAGACCTAATTTTTCGTTACTCCTCCCTCGCATTGTAGGAGCTACGGTGTATACACAAGTCGAATTACCCCCCTTAATCCCCCCTTATAAAGGGGGGAAATAAGAAATAAGGGGGGGTAATAAGAAATCTAGTTCCCTCCCCTTTATAAGGGGAGGGTTAGGGTGGGGTAAAACCTTGGGTTTTTCAGCTATTTCAGACTTGTGTGTACACCGTAGCGCCTTGTAGGAGAGGGAGGTTGGGAGGGAGAGGTTCATCGAATTGACGTTAATTAAGTTATGACATAGCAACGCTACTCAAGTCAGATGGTGTGAGATTAGAGTGTACTACTTGACCATCACGGAACCAAACGATGCGCTGGGTTTGACGAGCAACTTCTGGTTCATGAGTTACCATGACAACGGTAATTCCACTAGCATTGAGTTCGCTAAAAATATCTAAGACTTCTTGGGTTGTGCGCGAATCAAGTGCGCCTGTAGGTTCATCGGCTAAGAGTACCACAGGACGATTAACGATCGCCCGCGCGATCGCTACTCGTTGTTGTTGTCCACCAGATAGTTGAGTTGGTTTGTTGTTGAGGCGATTTGCTAAACCTACCCGCGTCAAAGCTTCGATGGCGCGATCGCTTCTTTCTTTTGGATTCACACTAGCATACACCATTGGCAACATCACGTTTTCTAGGGCTGTTAGTTGGGGCAATAGATGGAATTGTTGGAACACAAACCCCAGCTTTTTATTACGGATGTGTGCTAATGAGCGATCGTCCATTTGAGCTACATCGAGGTTATCTAAATAATAATGTCCGTCTGTGGGACGGTCGAGACAACCGATAATATTCATGGCTGTGGATTTACCAGAACCAGAAGGCCCCATGATTGCACAATATTCGCCCTGTTCCACGATTAGGTTGACATCATTTAGCGCTCGTACTTCTGTTTCGCCACTACCATAAATTTTGAAAATGTTTTCTAGTCGAATGATTGTTGGTTTCGGTACAGCATTAGGAACCAGAGAATCGGTAATTGTAATAGTGTTTGCCATAAAAAAATAGGTAATCTGGGACTGGGAAGAGAGTAGTTTATACTATTTTGGATTTTAGATTTTGGATTGTGAACGCCAGTGCGGCTGGTAGAGAAAGAGTTGCTGGTAATTGCTTTGAGCGCTCCGTCTGTTGTAATCATTGCTCAAATTGGTATTATCCAATTATTTCTATAGTAACCACCGTTACAAGAAAAATTTTCGGGTTGTCGTTGCGATCGCCCTGCTATTGGTAACAAACTTTGTGATGTCAGCACTGAGCATATCGCCTAAATCTGCGATCGCAACCACAGAGGTTTTTGCTTGGGAAATCACTAGCTGCAAATTCCTAACGTAGAATGCGAAGAAGCACCTGACAACTTTTGGATGCTACTTTGGAAATAATCAGAGGAGAAACTATTTTAGTCTTCTGTAACATTTGGCTTCTAGTTTAAAGACGGAACAATGACACAAGCCGACTTATCTCAAACTCTAGCCGTCAATATTCCACCCACACTTACACTCACAGTTACCCATGAGCAGTTTGTTCAGTTAGCACTAGCTAACCGAGATTTACAATTAGAACGAACTGCTACGGGAGAGTTAATTGTTATGCCACCAACCGGCAGCGATACAGGGAAGCGAAACTCTGACATTGCCGGACAACTTTGGTTATGGAACCGTCAAACAAAATTAGGTGTAGCTTTTGACTCATCTACTGGTTTTTATCTACCTAATGGGAGCGATTCGCTCTCCTGATGCTGCTTGGATACGTCAAGAAAGATGGGATGCTCTGACTTTAGAACAGCAAGAAATTTTTGCTCCAATTTGCCCTGATTTCGTACTAGAACTACGTTCTAAAAATGACTCCATAGAAAAGTTACGCGCCAAAATGAGAGAATATATAGAAAATGGCGCTTGCTTAGGTTGGTTAATTGAGCGGAAAAATCAAAAGGTGGAAATTTATCGCCAAAGTCAAGATGTAGAAGTTCTGAATAAACCTGCAAATCTGTCAGGGGAAGATATTTTACCTGGGTTTGTATTAGATTTAACCGAAGTCTGGAGTTGACAATACTAGTTTAAATGATTGTTGACTTCCTTCCTCACCCGCCTGGAACTAAAGTTCAAGGCTAATAGCAAAAGTCTACTTAAGTAGACTAAAGATTTTTGAGTATATTTAGTCATATTCAGATGTTATGGGGACTTCCAAGTAAAAAAATATTCCATTGCTATTGTTCACTGTTGACCGTTGACGGTTCACGAGTTTTCAGTCAACAGTCAACAGTCAACAGTCAACAGTCAACAGTCAACGACTTTAATGTGGAATCAATACTGCTCGGTTAAGAAGATTTGTAGGTTGGGTTGAACGGAGTGAAACCCAACAAAGCCCTGAAAATGTTGGGTTTCGTTCCTCAACCCAACCTACCTCAGAGTGCTTTTTTAGGCTTAACCGAGCAGTATTGAATGTGGAATAGTTTATTTTTTGGAGTTCCCATGAGTCAGCAATCAGGTGAATTAAGAAAGTAATATGCTTTTTTGCTTGCCCAAAACACTAAAATGAGTGCGCGATCTACTGAAATGAGAAAGCAAACTGGGGTTTGAGAAAGTAATATGCCTTTTTACTTGCTAAATCTACTGAAATGAGAAAGCAAACTGGGGTTTGAGAAAGCATTTAGTCTAAATGCTTTTTCATTTCGGTATTTTACTTATTGCAATTCGACTTTATTTGTTTTTTTGATGAAGTAACTAGCGCTCTTCTATGACTCTGGAGAGAGAATAATCCAAGCGATTAGAAATCGCGGCCATACAAACGAAGTCCACCTACGCGGATTAAGAGGGAATCAAGAGTTTGAACCCGCGCACGCGGGTTTTGTCTGTGTAGCCGCGATTTCTAATCGCCTGGTGCAAGATGTGATTGAGGAAAAATAAAGCACTTAAACCACGTCTATCTTGAAACCTGTAGTTCTTCTCTGATGAAAAAGATTTGCCCTCATCCCCCAACCCCTTCTCCCAAAATTGGGAGAAGGGGAGCCAACTTCAAAGTCCCTCTCCCAAGCTTGGGAGAGGGATTTAGGGTGAGGGCGAAAACTATGGTTCTCAACTTAGATGAGGTTTATAGTCTTTCTGCTGACGAAGTTCTACATCACAATGTGGCTAAAGTCACCCATTCAGGTGAAGGCATACAGACATCCAACACCTATTATGAAGTAAGATTAAGCAACTATGAAGCTCACTATGCGTCTAGTTGTTAGTTCATTAATAAAGATTTAACCCAAAAATTTTAACAAGTCCGTATTCCAGCACCTGCCTTTTAATATTTATGTCCCCTCAATTAACCATAGTTAAAAGGAACCCCCAACCACTCCCCACAAGCGCGGAGGGGAGCAAAAGCGCAGCTGTTTGCTCTGAAGGGGTGGTTTTACTATGGGCAATTTGATGGGCATCATCAATATAACTAAAGGCTACTCCCATAGAGCAAGATTTATAGGTTTCTAGATATGGCTACGCACATAGAAATTCCTGTTGTTGGCAAAGTTAAATATCCATTACGCTGGCTGATGGGGCTGATAGCAGGGGGTGTCTTGGTTGTTGGTACAACCACAACCTATACTCTGGTAAATCAAGGGGCAAGTAAAGAAGACATTGCTCAATTAACTGTGCCAGTAGCAGCGAAAAATGTCACGTTGCGGATTACAGCTAGTGGTAAAGTTGTGCCAGTTCAGACCGTAAATATTAGTCCCAAGAATCCTGGAGTGCTGTCGCAATTATATGTCCAACAAGGCGATCGCATTCAACAAGGGCAAATTCTCGCGCGGATGGATAGCGCAGGTATTGAAGCTCAAAGGAGCCAATACCGTGCTAATTTAGCCCAAAGTCAAGCACAATTAGCCGAAGCTATTGCTGGTAGTCGTCCTCAAGAAATTGCTCAAGCAAGAGCCCGGTTAGCACAAGCTCAAGCCCAGCTAACTCAAGCTAAGGCTGGTAATCGTCCCCAAGAGATTGCTCAATCTCAATCCCAAGTGGATGCGGCTCAAGCGAAGGTGAATTATACCAGTGAACAAGTAAAGCGTTATCAATATCTATATCAACAGGGAGCAGAGAAAAAACAATTATTCGATCAAGCCCTCAGCGAAGACAAAAGTGCTAGAGCTAATTTAGAAGAAGCTAAAAAACGATTGTCGTTAGTCCAAAGTGGTAGTCGGACTGAAGAAATCGCCCAACGTCAAGCAGCAGTTAATGAAGCACGGGCAGCATTGATACTGTTAGAAGATGGGACTCGTTCTGAAGAAATTGTCCAGCGTCAAGCAGCTGTTGAAGCGGCTAAGGCTCAATTGAAGGGTGTACAAGTGCAGTTGGAAGATACAATTATTCGCGCTCCTCTTTCGGGAATTGTTACCCAAAAGTATGCCGATCCTGGGGCGTTTGTCACACCCACAACCTCCGCTTCTGCTAGTGCATCAGCAACTTCTAGTTCAATTGTCGCTGTAGCCCGTGGGTTAGAAATATTAGCTCAAGTTCCCGAAGCTGATCTTGGCAGAATTAAACCGGGACAGCAGGTGGAAATTGTCGCTGATGCTTATCCCGATCAAGTTTTTAAAGGTAATGTGCGTTTAATTGCTCCAGAAGCAGTGGTGGAACAAGGTGTGACATCCTTCCAGGTACGGGTTGCTCTGAATACTGGTACAGATAAACTGCGTTCTGGCTTAAATGTGGATCTGACTTTTTTAGGCGATCGCGTCAATAATGCCTTGGTGTTACCAACGGTGTCAATCGTCACCGAAAAGGGTCAAACTGGCGTACTTGTACCTGATGCAAAGAATAAACCCCAGTTCCGCGAAGTGACAATTGGGGCACAAATCCAAAACCAAACTCAGATTTTAGAGGGAGTTAAAGAAGGCGATCGCGTTTTTATTAATCCACCCAAAGACTACAAAATCGAGAAGGCGAAAGAACAGAATAATTCGTAATTCGTAATACCTCGACTTCGCTCGGCACAAGTTCGTAATTCGTAATTTTTAAGACATGAATTTTTTAGAAAGTATTCAAATGGCGGGGAAAACCCTGCTGTCGAATAAACTGCGTAGCGCCCTGACGATGTTGGGTATAGTTATTGGTAACGCCTCAGTGATTGCCATGATTGGTATTGGCGAAGGTGGGCAAAAGTACGTTAATAAACAACTGGAGTCATTAGGGCCAAATGTGCTATTTGTGCTGCCAGGGAATCGAGAAACTCAGCGTATCTCCTTTGAAGTACCAAAAAATCTGGTGTTACAAGATGCGGAAGCGATCGCTTCTCAGGTTCCAACAGTAGTAGGAGTTGCGCCGGAGTTAAACAGGAGACAAGTAGTTGTATACCGCAACAGAAACACCGATGTTAACATCATTGGCACAACTCCAAGCTTTCTATCAGTGCGTGATTTTGAAACTGATAAAGGTAGGTTTTTCTCTGAGGTAGACATCAAACGAAGTAACCAAGTCGTTGTGTTAGGTGGAGACTTGGCAGAAAAACTATTTGGTAATAGTAACGCTATCGGTCAACAATTACGAATCGGAAATACTAGCTTTCAAGTGATTGGGACGTTAATAGCCAAAGGTTCCAGCGTGGGAGCAGATTATGATGATGCTGCTTTAATACCAATCACGACTTCAGCAAACCGATTAGTGGGAAAGAATTCTCCCTATGGTATCGCCTTAGATTATTTTGTGGCTGCGGCTCGTGATTCCGAGAGTGTGGATGCAGCAGAGTTTCAAATTACTAATTTACTGCGTTTACGGCACAAAATTAATGGTGAAGATGACTTTACTATCCGTTCTCAAAAAGATGCTTTGCAAACTGTCGGTCAAATTACAGGTGCATTGACAATTATGCTAGCAGCGATCGCTGGCATATCTTTGTTTGTCGGTGGCATTGGCATCATGAATATTATGCTTGTATCCGTCACCGAACGCACCCAAGAAATCGGATTGAGAAAAGCGATCGGCGCAACTGAGCAAGATATTTTGCTACAGTTCATCATTGAGGCTGTAATAGTTTCCGCAGCTGGCGGTTTAGTTGGGACTGCGGTTGGCGTCAGTGGCATTCTATTAGTGGGAGCCTTGACTCCCTTAGAAGCGGCACTTTCTCCAACAGCGATTACTATGGCAGTTGGTGTCTCTGGTGGTATTGGTTTATTTTTTGGTGTTGTTCCCGCGCGTCGGGCTGCTAAACTCGACCCGATTGTGGCTTTAAGAAGTGCTTAGTATATTAGTGTAAACTAATACATCTGGGCAAAAATTTTCCACCACATCTTCTTCTACTTGATTTATAATCATGGAAACAAATTTGTCAACGTCGAATGGTTTGAGTAAATATTCTTCAAACTCGACATCTGGAATTTGGTCATGAGTACCTGTGGTAGATGTTGAAGTCACAATAATTGGGATATGCTTTCGATTGTCTGCTTCCATAGCACTCAATGTATTTAGCAATGTATAAATACTTTCACCTAAAAACCTAATTTCACAGACAAGAATGTTGGGTGTAAACCAACTCAGAATTTCTAAAGCTTCTTTTACTGAACTAGCAGTAATCACATTTGCACTCAGACCTTGAAGTAAAATTGCGTACAAATCTCTACTATCGCGATCGTTGTCTACAACGAGTACTTCTACACCTTTGAGTATCCCATCTGCCAAGCAAAAGCCATTGATTAAATTCATAACAAGACCTGCCATTAAAGCTGTAAGTGCAAAGTGGGTTTAAAAATCCGTAAGGTAAGTAGTGTGAAATTGCGCTGGGCAACTCTTAGAGGCGCTAATGCGTCTCTAGTTGCTTCTCTCAAAAGGCGCATTCATTGGAAACGTTTCCGTACCACTCTAAGTGAGGTACGCGCAGCTTCTGTTTGAGGAGAAGAGTGGTTACAAAGAGAAGTACCAAAAGAAGGATTTTTGCTAGAAATTAGATGAAAAACTTTCTTTAATATGGCAAAGTGTTGTTTGATTTACTAAATTAGTTGATTGACTACGATACAAAACGTAATAAAAACTAATCTGGCAACCACCTATTTGCGTAATTAACCAAAAGAATTATTGCCATTCCCTGTCCTCAAGTTCCTTTATCGGCAACAATAGGATGGCTTAAATTTCCTGCCTAATAGCAGCCGTCACTTAACCAAACACCTTGCGCCGCAATACGGTTCGGTTAGGGTTTTTTGATGAAAATTATAAATCACAAAGACGCGATTTATCGCGTCTTTTGGCTTAACCGAACCGTATTGCCTAACCCCCAACTCGTTTGTATCCGGTTTGCGTGGCGCGGAACCTGTGAAGCATTATAGATTATTTGTGCTTCCTACAATGTCTAAGCTAATTTTGAGGGTTTGTAGTAAGCACTTTAGTGCTTAGAAAATAAGGACTTCAGTCCTTACTACAAACTTGGTTACCCATCAATTTAAACTTTATAGACTACTGCTCTGTCTCATTAATTCTGATTGATTAGTTTGTTACCAAAACCCTGTAAAGACGCGAAATTTCGCGTCTCTACAACCCCGCAAAATTAATGGGACAGACCACTACCTTCTCTGTCCCATTAATTTTGCGGGGCTGCTAGATACCCGACAACTTCCGCGAAGTCGGGTATCTGAACACCACTAACCTCTCAAAACTTTTGGGACAGACCACTATTGCAAGGGTAATATAGTAAAGGTTTTAGTTATTTGGCTTTTTCAAAACTACATGGAAAGAATTTAAATATCCCGTAATGGTTTTAGCTAATGTCTTTTGCTGTTTTTTTGTAGTTATTGCCATTACTTGATATAATCTTCCTTCGGCAACATACATTCTACTTTTAGTGATTTTTCCTCCAGAATTGATATACTCAATTTCTTTGCCAGGATGATTATTATAACTCCGAATATTCCTTTGACTAATTAAATTACTTTTTGTAGTCTTTAAAGCCATATCCCGTGCATTATTAAGTAAAGCTTGGGGGTCGGTTATTTGACCATAACTATAAGGAAAATCATTATAAGCAACCACATAAGCTACTTGCTGTTTTGGTGGTTGAGCGACAAATATTTGTAAGGTAATTTCCCCCATGTAAGTTTTTTGGGATTGAGTATTTCTGTTGGGGCTACCCGGCATCAAAATACTAAAACGCCCATCTGGTGCAGTGTATAGCTTCCATTGTGGCTGCACGGGTTGAGAAACTTTTGGTTTGACAACAGCCGTGGTAGGTTTAGATTGACGCGCTTCCACAAAAACAGAACCACCACAAACGAGTGTGGCGGCGATTAGTGGCAACAGAGTTTTAGTTGTCATATTTTTTGCCCTTTGAGATGCTGATCTCACCGATGATGCTAGCTGTTATAACCTAGCAGCACATAAAGCAGCACCTATTAGCCCCACTTGCGGGTTGAGGATAACATACACGGGGATCTCTTCAAGGAGGCGGCGCATCCTGCCTTTTTGGGTGAAATTTAATAAGAAACCGTTGTTTTGAATTAAGGGGAGGATTTTGGGCGCAATTCCACCAGCAATATATAAGCCACCATAAGGTAGGAGTTTAAGGGCTAGATTGCCAGCTTCTGCACCGTAAGCCTCTATAAATAATTGCAAAGTTTGTTCACAGAGGCGATCGCGTTTTTCTAGTGCAGCTGTACCAATGACAGCACCAGGATCGACACTTTTCTCTTCTTGTCCGGCTTCTTGTTCCCAAGTTCTGACGACTTGGGCAATATCTGGGGATTCGGCGGCAAATTTGCGATCGCGCAGAAATTGGTAAATTGCCACAACTCCCATTCCAGAAACCACGCGTTCTACAGAAACGCGCTGGATATCATGTTTACCCAACAGGTATCTCAACAGTTGAAACTCGATCTCGTTGCGAGGCGCAAAGTCAGCGTGTCCACCTTCTGAGGGAAAGACTTGATAGTGATTTCCCTGTTTAATTAAAAATCCTTGCCCTAAGCCAGTACCAGCACCAATAATTCCAATGGGGGTTTCGGGTTGAGGCTTGCCAACTTGCAACGTCAGCAAGTCTTGTTTTTGTAAACCTAAAATGCCATAGCCAACGGCGGCGAAGTCGTTAATCAAAGAAATATGCGGGATACCCAATTCTTGTTGTAGACGTTCGGTATCCAGGAACCAGACTAAATTGGTTAGTTTGGCAGTATTTTTGACAATGGGGCCTGCGATCGCAAAACAAGCCTTTTCTGGTATTGGTGTATTAGCTTTGACCAAAAACTGCTGTACTATTGGTACTAAATCGGGAAAATCAGCACTGTGATAACTTTCCTGATAAATAGTATGTATTGCTGATGAATCTGATGTTTCAGCCAATCGCAGAATAGTTTTCGTACCGCCGATGTCTCCTGCTAGCAACAAAGTCATAAAACTTATTCGTGAATTAATTACTTTTTTTGTAGGATATACCCAACCTAGCAGAAGCAATGAACGCAAATCTCTATCAGAGGTTTAAGCAAATCGAATAACTTCTTCTATGTGGGTTAAATGGGAAGTATCTCCCGTTAGTTCCAATAACCATTCTGGTTCCTGGCGTACCACTTTTACCAAAGAACATAAAGAAGCTTTAACTTCTGTTTTGGCAATTTCCCCCACTAACCCCATTGCTCCCCCCAACACAGATGCGCCGTGTGCTATTAGCAGGATATCTTCTGGAAAAAACTCAGTAGCTAAACATCTCGCAGTTTGCCCAGAACGTTCTCGCACTTTTTCGTGAGTTTCAGGAAATTTGGCGGCGATGCGCGAAGTATAGCTGGTGTCAATTCTGGGGAATAACTCTGCTAAGGCTGGAGTTGAAAGTCTTTCGGGTTCTTCTGTCATCCAAACTGGGTTTAGCCATTCACTCAAACCTGTTTCGAGTTTGATCGGCAATTTGAGCGTTTCTGCAACTGCGTTTGCCGTTTGTACGGTTCGCAGGAAGGGGGAGGCGAAAATATGGCCAATATTTTCTTTTTTCAATCGTTTCGCTAACTGCTGTGCCTGAAGCATACCATCATCAGACAAGGGTGGATCGTAGCGTCGTTCGGCGGTGAGAAACCAATCGGGGTTTACGAAATCGAGGCGGTTAGCGTGTCTTGCTATCCAAACTATTTGACTCATGGGTTTAATTATTCCGGTGAATAGAATTCGCCGCTAAACAAATATATAGATATCTGCAAGGAGGGCTGCAAATATTAATATAGGACAAAAATCGTAATAATTTGTAATAATATAAATGATTTGGAAAAGTTATCAATGGCGTTAGTGTAGTTTTATTCATCACAATTGGCTATAGCCATCCTGAATCAAACGCGCAGAAACAAGATCCCCGACTTATTAAAGAAGTCGGGCATCTCTGGGTTGCAATTCTTACAAATCAAATAAGATTAAGATAAATATGATGAATTTCTACAATCGCTTATAACTTCAACCATCCAAATAATTGCCCTACAGTTAATTTAAAATCGCAAACTAAATCGGGAACTGGTAATATTTCTTGTTCTTCTTGTAAAAGTTCTGGTTGCTGCTTTGGTGGATAGATTAAGACAGAGCGATCGCCTGGATCAATTAACCAACCTAAACGACTACCATGTTTTAAACAATGTAGAATATTTCCGGTTACTTTAGTCTGGCTTTGTTCTGGTGAAAGAATCTCAATTGTCCAATCTGGATATGTCTTGAAGACATTAGCCACATCTCCACGTTCATCTATGGGAATCCGTTCCCAAGCAAACACAGCTACATCAGGAACAATTGAACGTCCACCAAAAGTACACCGCAATTCTGGAAATGCAAGGGCAATTTTTTGAGGTTTGGCTATAGAATTGATATTACTGACTAGTTCACCCTGAAGAATACTATGTTTTCCTTGAGGCATTGGTTTTTGAATAATTTTACCATTGATATATTCTGAGCTAGGCTTTGTTTCTGGTAGTTTTAAAAACTCTTCTAAAGTTAGGGTTTTAGTTGGTGATTTTACCATCTGCTTGTACTTCCTAATTTTTTACATACAAAAATCATGTATCGTTTAAAATTTTAACTGGGTAAGCACGAATTGCATCATCGACAGTCACAATAGTAAGGTCATGCTGCAAAGCTTGACAAATTAACATTCGGTCAAACGGATCGCGATGGATATTAGGAAGCTTGCTAAGTTGTACAACACTATCCTCTGTTAAAGGAAGACTAGTAATCAAATGCCGCTCACGCTGTATCGGCAGATAAATCTCAGGTGATTGAGGCAAAGGTAATTTGCCTAATTGATACTTAAAGGTTGCTTCCCAAATAGAAATTATACTCAGATATACATCATTCTCAGTATTACGAATAATCTCTATAAACGTATTTGACAAACGGCGTTGGCTATGCCCGCCGTTCGCGTAGCGTCTCGTAGAGAAGGCATCGCTACTAATAAACCAGAGAAAAATATGGGTATCTAGTAGGAGTTTCATTTACCCTCAAACTCACTTATAATATTCTCTGGCAGTGGTTCATCAAAATCATCGGGTACAATAAACTCTCCTGCACAGAGTCCGAATGGTCTAGAGAGATCAGGTGCTTTTACCGTCGGTTTAATTTCAGCAATTGGCTTTCCACCACGTATAATTACAAGAGTTTCCCCAGCTTCAACACGCTGAAGATAGCCTAATAAGTCACGTTTTATTTCATCGACACTAATCCAGTTCATAAGAAATTTATTGGATTATTACTCTACTATAATCATCACCCTAAATAAGCCTTTTTAACTCGCTCATCACTAATTAATTCTGATGCTGCCCCTGTTAAGGTAATAGAACCAGCTTCTAAAACATAACCGCGATCGGCAATTTGTAGCGCAAGATTCGCGTTTTGTTCAACTAACAGAATAGTCACGCCTGTAGCCCGGAGATTTTCAATAATAGAGAAGATTTCTCGGACGATCGCAGGTGCTAAACCTAAGCTAGGCTCGTCTAAAAGTAAGAGTTGTGGTTTACTCATGACAGCCCGAGCGATCGCTAACATTTGTTGTTCGCCACCACTGAGGGTTCCTGCTAGTTGATTGCGTCTTTGTGACAAACGCGGAAATAGCTCAAATTGGCGTTGAATATCTGCTTTTACCTCAGCTTGATTGGAGCGAATATAAGCACCCAAAAGTAAATTATCAAATACTGTTTGCCGTGCTAATACTCTACGTCCTTCAGGACAATGGGCGATACCAAGTTGGACAACTTCGTGAGTTTGGCGGCGATTAATATTATGTCCATTATAAATAATTACGCCACTCTTAGGATTAACTACTTTAGATATGGCGCGGAGTGTAGTAGTTTTACCAGCACCATTAGCACCAATTAAAGTAACTACCTCGCCTTTTTGAATAATTAAATTAATCTTTTTCAGAGCTTGGATACCGCCATAATTAACATCAAGCTCTTGAACTTCTAAAATTGTATAGTTTGGCTTACTATCGGCTTTCATCGGCGGTTTGCATCCAGAAATGTTGATTCAAAACCTAACATACATCAATCATACATTTCTTAAAACAGTGCGTAGACATTGCCTCAACTTAAAAATTAACGCCAGAATACTGCAATCTTTATGATGTACTATTAGTTACTGATCAAGATATCAAGCGGACTGTGGCAAAAGTAGCAGATATTGGTAGCAAACGACTAATTAATTTAGCTCCCGATGCATGGGTAAAATGGGTGACACAGCGTCCTGAAGTCGTGGCGAAAGAAATTCTCGGCTCTGAGTTTCACTGGATTAGCCGCGAAACAGATGTGTTGGTGAAGGCATACAGTGCTAATCACGGTGATTTTTTGGTACTAAATGAACTACAGTTGCGTTACACGACACAGATGCCTCTACGGATGAGAGCTTATGCTGCCTTGGCACAAGAACGCTACCGATTGCCAACTTACCCAGTACTGATCAACATTTTACCGCCCCCGTCCACCTTAAATATTGTCAATAGTTACGAGCAGGAATTTTTGGGATTACGTGCCATCCAAGATTATCGCGTGATTAATTTGTGGGAAATCGATGCTGAAATAGTATTTGAGCAATCACTACCATCGTTGTTACCCTTTGTGCCAATCCTGCGAGGAGGGGGAGAGGTATCAGTTGTGCAACGCGCATTACAGACGCTACGAGCAGATGCACAATTGAACGAGTTAGAATCATTGCTGGCATTTTTTGCTAGCTTTGTGTTAGACACGCCTTTAGTGCAACAAATCATGAGGTGGGATATGGCAGTATTGCGAGAATCGCCTTGGTATGAAGAAATTGAGCAAAGAGGTATTCAGCTAGGTCTCCAGCAGGGTGTACAACGGCAGTTAGTACGAGTATTGCGACGACGCTTTGGCGAAATTCCTCATGAAGTGGAAGCAAGGCTTGAGAGCGAAAGTGTGGAAAAATTAGAAAATTTAATGGATAGTGCGATCGCAGTGAATTCTTTAGAAGAATTTATCCGAAGTTTGTCTGCTTAAATTTTACAGGTGCGATCGCCCAAAGCCATTGTGCTATCCTAAAACCAGGATTATCCTGCTGATGGCACTGCCTCAAATAAATATGACAAAAGTGGAAGCAGATCAAGCACAAGAAAAGTTTTCTGAACTTCTTGCGCTTGTGGAAGAAGGACAGGAACGTATTGTGATTGAATCACAAGGACAAATTATTGCAGCAGTCATCAGCTATGCCGACTTAAAACGATTAGAAGCATTGGAAGATGCAAGAGATGTCGCAGATTTCCAACGTGCAATAACTGAAAGTGACGGTGAATCTTATTCGGTACAAGAAGTGATTACTGACTACAACGAACTTCATGGTACTAATTTCACAGTTGAAAATATTTTGAATGGCTGAATCTGGACTGCTTCTACGTATTACAAAATCAGCCCGGAAAGATTTAGTCGATTTGCAGTCGAAGTTTTTTAAGCAGGTAATGACTAAAATTTTGCTGCTAGCGGAAAATTCTAGACCTCAAGATTGTAAGCAACTTAAGGGATATTCAGGTGTTTATCGAGTTGATCAAGGTGAGTATCGTATTCTCTATACAATTTCCGAGGATGTAATCGAAGTTTTTCGAGTTGGCAAGCGCAATGATGATGAGGTGTACGAAAATCTATAATGCCATTAGAATCCCGAAATTAATTTTTTTGTAACTCATTCTCAATCGCTTATTCATTTCCTAAATAAGCTTCAATTACAGCCGGATCATTTCTAACTATAGATGGTTCACCCAATGCAATCAATTGCCCAAAATCTAATACAGCAATGCGATCGCACAAACCCATAACCAAGGGTACATGGTGTTCTATAAGGATAATCGTCAAATCGAAGCGATCGCGCAGACTACGGATAAATTCACTGAGTAGCTGCTTTTCGTTGGGGTTCATCCCCGCCGCAGGTTCATCGAGAAGTAAGACTTGCGGTTGTAATGCTAAAGCACGGGCAATTTCTAGCCGACGTTGATCGCCATAGGCAAAGTTTTTGGCTTTTTCGTGGGCGCGATTCGCTTAATCCCACCAAATCCAATAAATCTAAAGCTTTCTGCTTAGTTTTAAGTTCTTCACTAGGCGCTGGTGGTAATCCCAAAACTCCTGCAATCATATTACTTTTAGTGTGTAAATGCCGAGCAATAATCACATTTTCTAACGCCGACAATTCCCCAAATAAGCGGATATTTTGAAAGGTACGGGCGATACCTAAAGCAGCAATTTGATGAGGACGCAGTTGAGAAAGTTCTGCACCTTGATAAATTAATTTACCGCCAGAAGGGGGAATGAAAGCAGTGATCAAATTAAATAGTGTTGTTTTCCCAGCACCATTAGGGCCAATTAGTCCAAAAATCTCATATTTATTTACACTAAAAGATACATTATTTACTGCCACTAAACCACCAAAGCGGCGAGTCAATGCTCTTGCTTCTAAGACAATACTGCTGTTATTTTCTAAAATACTATGTGACATTTGTACATATTATTATGAATATAAAACTTAGGCAATAACTCTCTAAAACTTTTCTTACTTCGCGCCCTTTGCGTCCTTGGCGGTTCGTTTTTCCATGATTTTCCGTCTTTGAAAAATATCTGGAGTAATTAGCCCTTGGGGAAAAAAGATTGTACCTATTACTATTAGTAAGCCAAAAATAATTAATCTTCCATCGCGCAAAAATTGTGCTAACCAATTAGGTAAACCACCAGTATCAGCAAGACTTCGCAGAATCTCTGGTAAAGCTGTAAACACCATACCTCCGACTACCGGCCCTAAAAAAGTTCTTGAACCACCAATTAAAACAAAAGTTAAATATATAATACTGCTATCAAAAGTACCTTGACGAGCATTCCAGGTATTAAGGAAGTGGGCGCTAATTGCACCTACAACCCCTGCAAGAATAGCCCCTAATGTAAATGCTAAAACTTTGTAATAAGTGGGGTCAATTCCCATTGCACCCGCAGCTAATTCATCTTCACGGATAGCGATAAAAGCCCTTCCGACGCGAATACGTTCTAAACGATAAAGTAGCACCATACTAATTAATAGTAAAGGCAAAGCAATCCATAAATATTCAATTGGTGTTTGGAAAGGTTGAGGAATGCCAAAAATTCCCACAGCACCGCCAGTAATATCTAGATTGAGCGAGATGACGCGCAGAACTTCTACAAAAGCTATAGTAGCGATCGCTAAATAAATTCCTCGCAATCTCAACGCTGGAATTCCCACTATTACACCCAATAAACCGCAAATTACACCAGCAATTAACATCTCCAATAACAACAATGGAATGGGAAATAAACTACTGCTAGATGTAAAGACTTTGGTAGATAAAATTGCTGCAATATACCCACCTAAAGCATAAAATCCTGGACTAGCTAAAGACAATTGCCCTGTCATTAGCGGTAAGTAAAGTGATAACCCTACTAGCGCCCCTAATACCATAGAGACAATTAGAGAACCATAAGTAGCTAAAAAATCAGTCATTGTTAAACATTGTGATTAAGCTTAATTAAACTATCACTATTCTCACCTATTAAGCTGTTAATATTTGGTCTGCTGTCAACGCCAGTTCAGGAAAAGTTCGTGATATAATTCGTTCTGAACCTCTAAAAAGTGTCCGTTGATATTTTTCCTCAGCATCTAATAGAAAAACAAATACAGCCGGAACTTTTGGATTTCCTAAATATTCTCTTAGCCCAATTGCTAAATAATCTACAATCCAATATTCTGTAATACCCAAACGTTGATATTCATCCAATTTATCAATGTAGTCATCTTCCCAATTAGTTGATGTCACTTCTACAGCTAACTGGATAGGTTCTTCAAGTGCAGCATAAGTAGAACGGTTTGAGCGCCATGTATCTTTATCTATGACACTTACATCAGGCTTGCGCCCTTGCTCTATTCCATTGGCAGTTATAGTTTTAAAGACTGCTGTATTTTTTACTACGTAATTCAGATTTAAACGTTTAATTTCATCTTTGAAAGAGTCAGCCATAAAGTCAGCGACATCATCATGATTTCTGGTTGCACGCACCTCTACAATTTCTCCATTTACAAGTTCATATAAACCTTCTTCTGGACACTGTTCTAAAAATTGCTCAAAAGTTAATTTAGGTTTGGTGTATGTTTTCATGGCACTACGTCTCCCATAACTAAAGTCCGTTCAAACAGACTATAACCTTTTCTTAGTCGTCTTTAGACGAATGAGTGCTATTAGACTGGTGAATTCATTCTGAGGCGGGCTAGATGAGAATGAAATAGCCCTACTACGTCTCTTTAAACTTTTTGAATAAACCGCCGCCCTAGCAAACCTTGGGGTCTAACTAATAGCATGATAAACAAAATTCCAAAAGCTACTGCGTCTTTATATCCAGAGAATTCCGAAGGAACAAACGCCTCGACTAATCCAATTACTAAGCCTCCCACCACTGCACCGGGAATACTACCTAAACCACCTAAGACAATTACCGCTAAACCCCGCAAACCAAAAGCAATGCCGAAATATGGCCCAGCTATACTAACACTAGAAGCAACTAAAGTTCCTGCTAATCCTGCTAAAAAACTGCTGATGAAAAATGTTAAGATGATAAAGCGATCGCTATTTATTCCTAACAAACTAGCTGTAGTTGGATCTTCTGCGATCGCTTGCATTGCCTTACCATATTTAGTCCGATTGATAAAATAGGTAAGAATTGCCACAATCACCACTGATACAGCAAAAATTACCACCTGAACGCTGCGAATTGGAATTGGGTTTTCTGGAGTACCAAAATTAATCGCAGGTGGCAGATTACCGTAAGTATTTGCGGGGTATGTGTAGCTTTCTGCCCCTACTAAATACTGGATTAAATTTACAATTACTACTCCTACCCCTAAGCTGGAAACAACAGTTAGCAAGGGATCAGATCCTTGACGGCGCAAAGGTTGAAAAGCAACCCGTTCCATCACTACCCCTACCAATCCCGCCAATGTACTTGCTAAAATTAAGGCTATAGCAAATGGTAATTTTATCGGCAAGGTTGCATTAGCTAGCAAGCCGTTAAATCCGAAATTGCCACCCATGAGTGCATAAGTGAAATATGCACCCAAGGTAAAAATCGCGCCATGAGCTAAATTAATGATGCCCAAAATAGAATAAACTAAGGTATATCCTAATGCAAAAATTGCATAGATACTACCGATAGATAATCCGTTCAAAAATTGTTGCAGAAATAGAGTTATATCCATAATTGCAACTATTTTATAAATACGAATTTTCCAGTATTTCCATCTTTATCCATCTTAATTTGGGCAACGTAAAATTCTTTTTGAATCACATCACCAACTGGTGTAAAAGCAATCTCACCTAAAGGAGTATCATACTTTCCAGCTAGTATTTGCTTGTTCAATTCTGTCCGCAGTTTATCAAGAGGTAATGTGCTGATTTTGGTTTTTTTATCCAATTCTTTAAGAGCTTCGACATACACCTGCACCGCAGCAAAAGCTTGACCAGTAAATTGGGCTGGTTCTTTCTTGTATTGCTCAATATAAGTTTGGCGAAATACCTTATTAATCTCACCAGGATATTCAGGACTGTAAGCTTGAGCAATCAGCACACCATCGCAAAGTGCTTTACACACTGACAAAACATTTGGTGTATTCAGACCATTACCACCAATAATTATGCCTTTATAACCCAGTTCTCGCAGTTGTCGCACTAAGTTACCACCATCAGCAGCTAGTCCCGAAATAATTACTAAATCTGGTTTTAAGTTAAGTGCATTGGTAGCTTGGGCTTGAAAGTCTGTATCAGTAGTTTGGAACTTTTGAACTGTTACTAATTCTAGCCCTTGTTCTTTGACTGCTTTTTGAAAAATCTCCGTTTCTGATTTGTTAAATGCATCATTTTGGGCGTAAAAAACTGCGACTTTTTTAATTTGAGGATTCTGTTTGAGTGCAGCTTTCAGCGAATTAGGAGCAACTATAGAGACGGGAGCAGATACGCGAGCTACATAATCACCAATTTCTGGAATTCCGTTTGCGGTATTTGATGCGCCAATAACTGGGACTTTAGCCCGTTCGGCGATGGGGTCGGCACTAAAAGCTTGCTGTGATAATGTAGGGCCAACAATACCGACTACTTTATCTTTGTTAATTAAAGTTTGAAAAGCGTTAATTGCTCCAGCTTCATCACCGCTAGTATCTTGGGTTACCAATTTAATCGGAGTGCCATTAATACCGCCTTTACTATTGAAATACTTCTCGGCAATTCTGGCTCCCACGAATCCCTCTTGACCAAGTAATGCTACATTGCTGGTTTGTGCTAAGGCAATACCGATGGGTATCGCACCAGATGTAGTGCTAGTCTGGGTGGTGTTAGTTGTAGTGTTATTTGTAGTACTATCTGAAGAATTTGCCACAGAGCCACCGCCACCACCACAGCCTGTTAGTAGCAAAGCGCAAGTTGATAATAATGCTGTTGTCTGAGCGATCGCGTTGTTCATCGTTAGATAATCATGTAGTTATTAGATATTCTGCAAAAGCTAATAGTAATTTTCATCATCTGCAAAAAAAATGATACAGATTTCCACTTTTGCACAAATCATATTAAATCATTCTTATTTGACCATGCAAACACAAATATTCAAAGTGTTTGTAAATACAAATTATAATTAGCCATAATTTTACCATTCCCAGGTAAAACTTGGGAATCGTTAAGCGTGAGCGCCCTCAGGTGTCAGATGTTCGAGTAAAACTTAAGTGTCTCAACTCATGCAGCCGAATAACGGCAGAGTATCAGACTAAGTTGATGCATGATTTATTCCGACTTAAAGTCTGGTATAAACAAAGTTTTACCTAAAGTTTACTTTAGTAGAGTTGAATTCGATCACTGTTAATGCAACGGCTGAATAATAGCAGTTCTATCGCACGAAGATTATGAGTTTTACAGCTATTTTCAGGTAAATAGACCACGCGGTAGGGGCACAGCATTGCTCATACGTGTCAACTTAACGTAAAAGCCATGTCCCGCAAGGAACTGAAGTTCCAAGAATAATAGCTTAAGTCATCTTTAGATGACTAAATAATCTGAAAAATCTTTAGTCTACTTGAGTAGACTTGGGCTATTAGCCCTGAAATTTATTTCTGGGCGGGCGTGGAAGTCAACAAGCGATTTCTAGCTTAAGTTGACACCAATGAGCATTGCTGTGCCCCTACGACAGATGTGGTTCAAATACATGAAAACTGCTGTAACTGGATAATGTAAAGTTTTCTAACTGATTTTTTCGGTACATGGTTTCATCGTACAATACCAGCCAGAGGATGTTTTAAAAGTGATCTTGTCGGTAGCCAAATGTTCTAAAACCCTTGATTTTTATAGCTATTTAGGGAATGAATCAGCCCTGCTTCTTAAGGGGGGCTAGAGGTAATCAATAAGTCCTTAAAATCGCAGTTAACCACTTTTCAAACAACCTCTCAAACTGAAAGAAAAATTCAGGAATTAAAACTTTACATCTGTCTAAATTTTTGCAACAAAACACAGAACAGTATTAAGGAGGTAGAGATTAGATTCTATGAAAAGGAAATTTACAATTTTAGCAGGCACAACATCGGTAATTTTATCCCTGGTAAGCCAACCAGTTCTTGCCGTTTGGAGTGGGCCTCAGAGTCTGGGAGGTATAGCCACTTCAAATCCTAGTTGTACTTCCTTAGGTAGTAGTCAGGCTATTTGTGCCGTCCGAGGAACCGATAATGCACTTTTTGTGAATCGGTTTAATGGCAGTTCCTGGAGTGGATATCAGAGTCTGGGAGGTATAGTCACCTCAAATCCTAGTTGTACTTCCTTAGGTAGTAGTCAGGCTATTTGTGCCGTCCGAGGAACCGATAATGCACTTTTTGTGAATCGGTTTAATGGCAGTTCCTGGAGTGGATATCAGAGTCTGGGAGGTATAGTCACCTCAGATCCTAGTTGTACTTCCTTAGGTAGTAGTCAGGCTATTTGTGCCGTCCGAGGAACCGATAATGCACTTTTTGTGAATCGGTTTAATGGCAGTTCCTGGAGTGGATATCAGAGTCTGGGAGGTATAGTCACCTCAGATCCTAGTTGTACTTCCTTAGGTAGTAGTCAGGCTATTTGTGCCGTCCGAGGAACCGATAATGCACTTTTTGTAAATCGGTTTAATGGCAGTTCCTGGAGTGGATATCAGAGTCTGGGAGGTATAGTCGTCTCAAATCCTAGTTGTACTTCCTTAGGTAGTAGTCAGGCTATTTGTGCCGTCCGAGGAACCGATAATGCACTTTTTGTAAATCGGTTTAATGGCAGTTCCTGGAGTGGATATCAGAGTCTGGGAGGTATAGTCGTCTCAAATCCTAGTTGTACTTCTTTAGGGACTAGTCAGGCTATCTGTGCTGGTCTCGGAACCAATAATGCACTTTTTGTGAATCAATTTAATGGCTTTTCATGGAGTGGGTATCAGAGTCTGGGAGGTATATACACCTCAGAT
This sequence comes from Nostoc sphaeroides, assembly GCF_003443655.1. Taxonomy (NCBI): domain Bacteria; kingdom Bacillati; phylum Cyanobacteriota; class Cyanophyceae; order Nostocales; family Nostocaceae; genus Nostoc; species Nostoc sphaeroides. The sequence goes on along the minus strand of NZ_CP031941.1, from coordinate 5,999,414 downwards.
CCTAGTTGTACTCGCTTAGGTGCTAGTCAGGTTGTCTGTGCCGGTCTTGGAACCAATAATGCACTTTTTGTTAATGCTGGCCCATAGTTACAGAGGTTTTTCTCTAGGGTGAAGGGTAGGCTTAGTTTAGGACATCAGTTAACGAACACTTTGATAAATTGCTCTCTCCTGAGTTATCCCCTTCCCCTTCTTTAGTAATTTGAGATTGTTTGAATACAGCAGATTTTAGGTAAATGAAGTACATATATAAAACCCAAAACCTTGTAGAGACGTAGCTTTTCTTCGTCTCTACGTGTATTCGATTAGAGCGCAATCTGCTGTATTAGGCAGGTAAAACTTATTAAGCCCTTTTTTCACTCCCAGCTAATTCCTTAGGTTCGTAGTGACGACAACCATTACAGGGGCCTTCGGGATTGACAGCACAACGCATATAGCCAGATCGGGCATTAAATTTGCAGCTGATATCGCCAATTAGATAACCCACGCCTTCTAAATAATAGCGATCGCCTTCTACAGGTCTAAGGTTTTGCCTTCTCTGCATCGCTGGAAAATTCATGGCTGCTTGTCTGAGCCGTAGGCGCGATCGCGCATGGGTTTTGCGGATCGCCCACAGAGAAATCAGGGACGGTAAAAAACCAACGGCAATCACTAAAAGTGTCTTTAACACCTTCTTTTTACCTCTTCTATGCGCTGATTGATTGTCCCTGATGTTGCACTCTGATTTTACGGAAGTGCAAATATTAGGGTAGCTTTGCCTACTTACTACCACAGTTGGTAGCAATTAGCAATGGCAGTGTGGTGAGTAATTTGGAGTCAGAATTTCCTTCTGCCACTTCAATCAGCATAACTGTTACAACTGACGGGGTGATCTGCCGTTGAATATTAATAATTATTAAGATTTGTTGACTAATACCTTTTTGAAGAAGCGTTTTGTGTCAGCCTTAGCCCCATTCTTGTTTTTTCTGTATCGCTGCAATGCTAATCTTTTTTTGGTTTGCTGACGAAGTTGCTGTGCTAGCAGTGCGGCTTCCCTTTCGGCTCGGAATAAATCAACTTTTCGCGTTGTCAAAATAAATGATTCGTTAGACTTTCTTTTTACCCAAGGCACCCTAACTGCGAAATACTGACAAATATTTTTGCATAGCTCCTTTATCAAGAATGGGTAAGGTTTTTGAGTATTCAGTGTGTTAGCGATCGCTTTCAACTCTAATATCGCTGCTTCTAACTCTACCGCCATCTGATTTATGCGTTCGACTTGTGTTATAAAACGCTCCCGTTCACTGATGATTTTTTTTTCTTGGGGTTGTAGTGGCACTATAGCAGTAATTACAGATGTAGGCTGGAACAGCAAAATGGGCTTTTTGTCCGTATCTTGGATTTTTTTCATACTACCTCAAGCAAGGCTAGCTGACTTCTAAAGTATTTTAGCAGCTAAATAGTATACTTGTACTATATAAATTGTGTATATGAAGTTTAATCTAAGAAATTCTGCTGTATTAGGACTAGCCCTTTCAAGGTGGCCAACGAAGATACGTTGTTTCAGTGCTACCATCTTGAATCCTCCGCTCAGATTTTGGGCTTTTTGAAGGTTGAAATAACCAATTCTCGTTCTAAATCTCACCACCTTGAAAGGGCTAGTCCTATGTATAGCGTTTCCCGGCAAGCGTGACGTACACTCGTAGGGGCATGGCAGTGCCCATAGGTGTCAACTTAAGGTAAAACTCATTTCAAATCTCGTTTCCAGCCTCCGGCTGGAAATGCTCATCATAGCGGCTCTGCCGCAAATCAGAGAGGCCGAGCCTCTAAGATGGCATTCCCAGCCGGAGGCTGGGAACGAGGCAATCCTAAAAGCTTTTTCTAGACTAGTTTTTACGTTAAGTTGACACCAATGGGCAGTGCCGTGCCCCTACACCTTGCGATATAATTTTGTACCTCATTTGAATGGGAACCGCTATATATAGCTTTCCTAATCACATAAAGTACATCTTTCTTAGCCCCCTCATCGCTTGCTCTTAGGGTGGGATTCCGTGAGAACCGCCATAAGCGAAAAGGACTGCACTCAGAAGCTGAAATAGTCACACCACCGCTGATAAAATTTCTAGTAGAGTTATTTGTGATTAATTACCTTATTTATGAAATTAAGAATATACGAAATAGCTGATACCGAAGAAATTATGAAATTGTTCTACGACACTGTTCATGAAGTGAATATTCACGATTACACACAAGAACAAGTAGATGCTTGGGCACCAGCAAATATGGATATTGACGTTTGGATTAAAGGTTTAGGAAGTAAGTTTACTTATGTAGCAGAGGAGAAGGGTAAAATTATTGGTTTTGGTGAATTAGAGGCTAATGGACATATTGACCGTTTTTACTGTCATAAAAATTTTCAAAGAAAAGGGATTGGTAAGAAAATCTTAGAACAGATTGAATCAAAAGCAAAGTCTTTGGGAATGGAAAAGTTATTTACAGAAGCGAGTATTACAGCTAAACCTTTTTTTGAAAGCCAGAGCTTTATTGTTGTGAAACAGCAAGAGGTAGAACGTAGAGGGCAAAAACTGATAAATTTTATTATGGAAAAATCAATTTGATAAACATTAAAAAAATATTATTTGAAAGATATGGAAAGTAAATGGATTAGCCATAACGGAGTTCGCCTTTTCTCCGAATCTTTTGGCGCTTCAACCGATCCACCAATTTTATTAATCATGGGAGCGATGGCTTCAGCCGTGTGGTGGGCGGAAGATTTCTGCTGCCAATTGGCTGCTCTGGGACGCTATGTGATTCGCTACGATCACCGAGACACAGGGCGTTCAACAAGTTATGAGCCAGGTCACATTCACTATTCCGTTGAAGATCTAGCGGATGATGCTTTTTGTGTTCTCGATAGCTATGGAATTCAGATCGCTCATTTAGTGGGGATGTCGCTAGGAGGATTCTTGGCTCAACTGATGGCGCTCAAGCATCCTCAACGGGTCAAAAGTCTGACGTTAATCGCCTCGGAACGCTTGGCTCAAACCGATTCGACAATGCCAGGGATTGATCCATCTGTTCTTGAATATCATGCAAAAGCCAGTGAACTCGATTGGGCAAACCGTGAGGCAGTGATTGAGTATCAGGTTGGTGCATGGCGATTGCTTTCCGGTTCAGCTCATCCGTTTGATGAATCAGCCATCCGCGAATTAGCTGGGGCTGACTTTGATCGCACTCGCAATCTCATGACGACCTTTAATCATGCCTTGTTGCAAGGCGGAGAAAAATGGTTTAACCGCCTCCATGAAATTGCTGTACCAACTCTGGTTATTCATGGCACAGAAGATCGTGTTTTACCCTATGCCCATAGCTTGGCATTGCAAGCAGAAATCCAGGATGCTGTATTACTACCATTGCCCGGAACAGGACACGAACTGCATCACGACGACTGGTCTGTTATTCTTGAAGCGATAGAAAAGCAGACTGTATCACAGCAAGAAACAGCCTAACAATTCGCTTGGAGCGGACTGCCGAAAAATCTTGGTGGGTAGCGGAGGTTGTTTGCAGCCGCTCAAGCGCAGATTGGTACATTATTAAATTGCAAGTTCCTAATTTTTTTCAAAGATTGACTTAAATCCACTCGTAGGATTAAATTTATTTCAATAACTGATTAATTTTAATTTGCAGTTTTTCTCGTAATTGTTGTGCCTGCCGATAAGTTACTTTACGCCCTTTGTTTGAATGGTTGTGCAATTCTGCTGGTTCCAAAGGCTGAATAAAGTAATGTAGGCGAGTTCTCATTGCCCAAACTCCCATTGAAGGAAACAGAATTAAGGCAAGCATTAAAGGCGAGATAGGAAAAAAGGGTAATTTGACTAGTCGTTGCAATTTTTTAAAATTAACAGCCCAAGGATGTAAAGATTCACTACCGATGCAAACTACTGGCAGAATAGGAATTTGATAGCGATCGCTCAATTTAATAAAACTCACATCAAACTTTTCTAGTTGATAGCGTCTCCTCCAACCCTTCACAAGGCCGCGGATACCTTCAGGTGCATATAAGATAATTTTACCTTGGGCGATCGCTGTAGGTGTTGGTGGAGCGATCGCTGCTTCAAAATCATCTAATTCGGCTCGCACACCACCCAAAACCTGCGACCATTTAGGTGGTAACCACCAAATTATCCAAGGATGCTCAAATAATACTGGACTTGCTACAGGTTGTAGCACCCATCCTCTAGCTTCACTTAATAAATAACCCAAGGTTAAAAAATCCCAAGGAAAACTCATCCCTGCGTGATTCATTGCCACAATCAATGGCCCTGTTTGTGGCAAGTTTTCGACTTGTTGTAATTTTCCACGAAAATAGTATTTAACGATGGGCGCGAGAACTTCTTTGCGAAAAGCTTCTTGATATTTGGGATTAAATTCACCAACTTCTTTTCGAGGTGAACGAAAACCAAGACGCAACCAACGACTTAGCATCGCCAGATAAAATCCGCCAGGAATTAAAAATAATCCATATTCAAGCCAATTCCAACCGTCTGAATCGGTGTGATAGTGCTGCCAATGACGGTTGAATATAATTAACCAGCCTGGAGGATACCAAAGACAAAACCAATCAAACCAGCTAAATATATAGCCTTCACCTGGTACATTTTCCAGTTGAGTGTTTAAAAAGTTTTCGGAGTGTTGATTAATCAAAACAATGATATGAATTAGGCAAAAACTTTATTTAAATCTTATTATAGCTTTCTAGCCTTACCATTGGTATATTAGCTTAGAAGTAAAATTAAATACATCATTTTAAACACTTATAAATATAAAGTATTAGATAAAACTTATATATCCAGCATATCAGTAGTAATTGTATCTAAATTGTCAAAATTAGATAAATATACTACTATTTTGGTATCACACACCTGAGAAAATTTAATTTTTATTTTATAGTTACCTGATACAGTTATTTTATCTCAACAATTTTTTGTGGCACTATCTTAAAACAGTTAACAGTTATCAGAAGTATGGTGGAGACTTCAATCAGTGAACAGTAATTAATGAGGACTAATAACTAATATTGGTATTTAGCCAAAAGATGAAATTGATAATAACTAACGATAGTTTAAATTCTTCCTCAAGCTGGAGACAAATGGCAAGACACTTGTCCTACTCTTCCTACTATGGAACTAGGAAAGTCACTAAAAATTTCCAATTTAATCCGTGAACTGCGGCAGCAGCTTGATCTCTCTCAGGAAAAGTTTGCAGCCAAGTTGGGAGTCTCCCTGCGAACAGTTAATCGCTGGGAGAACGGATCTACAGTGCCTTCACAGATGGCACTAAAACTAATTGAAGAAATGTTACGAAAGATGGGCGAACCAGGTAAAAGACTACTGAAGGAGTATCTCCTAAAAGCGGAGCAACGGGAGGACTCTTAAGATGATGGTGAAAGTACTCGAAAAAATTGTGATAATGCGCTCTTGGTTACTAACATACAGCGTGATGATTCTGGCAGTTATAGCGGCGTTGCTGCTGACGCGACTGTTGTTGCCAGCCTTCGATCCGAGCGTATTTACATTCTTTTATGCTGCCGTGGCAATCAGTGCCTGGTATGGTGGCATGAGACTTGGAGTACTAGCGATCGCTCTTTCTGTTACAACTGCGCTGTATTTTTTGATCGAGCCAGTCTACTCCTTCAATTTCCTCAGCCCGAACGTCTTGGTAAGATTAACCTCGTTCTCACTAGTATCCTTCTTAATTACCGCCCTCTCTTCAGAGTTGCGAACTGCCAGAGGCAAGGCAGAGACGAGCCTAAAATTGTTGCAAAATAGCGAAATGCGGTTTAGCCGACTGGCAGAATCCAACATCATTGGAGTTATCGTAACTGATATGAACAACGGCTCCATCATAGAAGCCAATGATGCTTTTCTGAAAATGGTCGGCTATACGCGAGAAGATTTTGCCGCTAACCAAATGAACTGGCGCGATATCACCCCACACGAGTATATTCTTTTGAGTGAACGTGCAGTAAAAGAACTTAGAACAACCGGAGTATGTAAACCCTTTGAGAAGGAATATATCTGCAAAAATGGCGATCGCATTCCCGTTCTACTCGGTTCTGTCGTCCTGAGAGATATTCAAGAAAAGGTCATTGGCTTCGTTGTTGATTTGAGCGAACAGCAAGCTGCACTACGCGAACGCAAGCAAGTAGAACAAACTTTGCGGGAGAAAGAGGAACGCCTGAGATTAGCTAACGAGCGTTTTGAGTTAGCATCTGCTGCGGTCAACTGTCTCATTTATGACTGGAATATAGAGCAGGATACCGTTGAAAGAACCGAGGGGTTAACCAGAATTTCGGGTTATTCTCTCGACATCGCCCAACCAACAGGTAGTTGGTGGCGTGAGCTTGTCCATCCAGAGGATTTGCAACGTGTAGAAGAGGAGGCGGCGATCGCTTTGGCAAATGGCGATCGCTATGCTGCCGAGTATCGCATTCGCAACCAGGATAACCAGTACATCTACGTACTGGATCAGGGAATAGTGGTGCAACGGGATGGTGATGGAAAACCAGTCCGCTTAGTTGGCAGCACCACAGATATCAGCGAACGCAAGCAAGCAGAGAAGGCAGTCCAAGCAAGTGAAGAACGCCTCAGAAGTTTTGTGAAAGCGAATATAGTTGGCATTCTCTTTGGTGATGTGAACGGTAGCATCACTGAAGCCAACGACGAGTTCTTGCGAATTGTGGGCTATACCCAAGCAGATATCCAGGCAGGCAGACTACGCTGGACTGATATCACGCCTCCTGAGTACCAGTATTTAGATGAACTGGCTATTGCCGAGGCAACAGCGAAGGGAACCTGTACTCCTTATGAGAAGGAATGCATTCGCAAGGATGGTTCCAGTGTGCCGGTTGTAGTTGGCTACTCTGTGTTAGGCGAATCTCAACAAAATTCAGTTGCATTCATTCTTGATATTAGTGATCTCCACCAAGCTAAAAAAGCGCTGAGTCAGAGTCAACAGCAATTTCAAGCTTTTATGGACAATATTCCAGCCGCAGCATGGATTACGAATGTAGACGGACGTGTACTTTACCTCAGCCCCACTTATTTAAGTACATTCGATGTACCAACAAATAAGGCGATTAATAAAAACATTTTTGACCTATACCCAGCCCAAATCGCTCAACCCTTCCTTGATAACATTAGAATGGTTGCCCAGACCAATCAGGTTATTGAAGCGATCGAGTCTGCCCCACGCACAGATGGCACACTCGGCGAATTTTTGATATACAAGTTTCCCATTGCCGATGCATCTGGGCAATGTCTGGTAGGAGGGGTTGCAGTTGACATCACCGAACGCGAACGCATCCTTCGTGAACGCCAGCTTGCAGAACTTGTCTTGCGAGAGCGCAGTGAACTACTCAAACTGCTTTCTGAAACAACCAGCGATTTGCTTTCAACCGAGCGCCCTTTGGATCTAATGAATAGCTTATTTAGTAAGCTCTCGGCGCAGATGGATTTGCATTTTTACTTTCACTATTTAATTGAGACGCACGAAAATAAGCAGAAACTTCGGTTAGTAGCTTGGAACGGCATTACTGATGAAGTATTTCAAACAATTGAATACCTGGAATTTAATCAAGGGATGTGCGGACTAGTGGCGCAAGAACGTCATCAAATTGTCCTCAATGATGTGCTGCACTCTACCTATCCCAATGCCGACATCCTCAGAGATTTGGGAATTACAGCTTATGCCGGTCAACCGTTAATTGCTCAGGGAAAGCTGCTTGGTGTCCTCTCCTTTGCCAGTTGCACACGTACCCGCTTCACTTCTGGGGAAATTGCTCTATTACAAGCAACCTCCGATCAGGTGGCGGTTGCTCTGGAACGCGCTCAGTTGATGGATTCGTTACAGCAGCAAAAAGAGCAATTAGTCCAAGCTAATCGGATCAAAGATGAATTTTTGGCGGTTCTTTCCCACGAACTTCGCACACCGCTAAACCCGATCTTGGGATGGTCGAAGTTATTACAAACTAAAAAGTATGATGAAGCAACCACCACTCGCGCTCTCGAAACCATTGAGCGTAATGCCAAGCTTCAGACTCAACTAATTGAAGATTTGTTGGATGTCTCTCGCATTTTGCAAGGTAAACTCAGTCTGAATATTGCTCCTGTGAATCTGGAAACTGCGATCGCATCTGCAATAGAAACAGTCCGTCTAGCTGCTCAAGCCAAATCTATCAATTTGCGATTTACTATTTTAGATTTTGGATTAGAAAATTCTCACATAAATTTAGATATCGATTTTAACAACCAAACTGACAATCTAAAATCCCAAATCCAAGTTGCGCTTCCAGCACTCCAAAGGTGCGATCCAAAATTCCTAGTAACTGGTGATTCAGGTCGCTTGCAGCAAGTTATCTGGAATCTACTTTCCAATGCTATTAAGTTTACGCCCCAAGGTGGACAGGTAGAAATCAGTTTACAGTCTGTTGGTTCTCAGGCTCAACTTCGAGTCAGTGATACAGGTAAGGGAATTAGCCCAGATTTTTTACCATTCGTATTTGAATACTTCCGACAAGCTGATGGCGCAACTACCAGGAAATTTGGGGGATTGGGATTAGGATTAGCTATTGTTCGTCACATCGTAGAGCTACATGGCGGCACAGTTAAGGCAGAAAGTTTGGGCGAAGAACAGGGAGCAACTTTTACAGTCATGCTACCGCTAATGAAGATTCATCTCAATAGTGATCAAATTGATAGACAATTTGATGATTCGCCCGATCTAAATGGGGTGAAAGTTCTACTTGTGGATGATGAGCGTGATACGCGAGAGTTAATTGCTTTCATTTTGGAGCAGTCTGGCGCGGTAGTAACTCAGACCGCATCTGCTATGGAAGCACTACGAATTATGCCTGAGTTTCAGCCAAATCTGCTGTTAAGCGACATTGGAATGCCGGAAGTAGACGGCTATATGCTAATGCGTCAAATCAGAGCCATGTCACCAGAACAAGGAGGGACAATTCTAGCGATCGCTCTGACAGCTTATGCATCTGAGGCTGATTCCCAACAGGTAATCGCTGCCGGATTTGGGCTGCATATCACCAAGCCTGTGGAGCCAGCTAAATTAGTTCGAGCGATCGCTAACCTGATTTATAGTTGTAGCGATGTGAAAACTAACTTACAATCCTTGGAAGCTAGAAAAAGATATAATTCCCTCACAGACCAATAGCACGCTTGAAAAAACTCGTGCTGAAAAAGTTCGTAGTAAGGACTTTAGTCCTGTATTTTTCAGCAAGTTTTATACTTAATAATAACTCATCAAAATTAATGAGACAGGCCACTAAGGCGATCGGGAACTGATTGATGAAAAATAGGGAGGGGTGAAGTTTTTGACTAATGATTAATTTTGAGAATTTACTTCACTTTTACTTAACCAAATCACTAAATCATCTGCATAAATTTCTATCTCACTTACTAAAGTTTTGACATACAGAATTCCATTACTAATGGTTAAATCTTTGATTGGATACCATAAATCTCTTGTCTGGATTAAAATATCCAATGGAATTCCTCGTTGTAAAGTATTTTTGCGATATTTCCACCAAGCTTGCCATAAAAACACAGATTTAGTACATTGCAACTTATAGTCTTTAGGTATTTCGCAGTGTTGATAGTGATAGAAACCACTACGATCTATGTTTCCTTTCAGGAGATAATTAGATTCTGGTAAAGCTTGATTTAGTAACTCCCAATGGGATGAGTTAGACAAAATCAAGAATTCAGTTTGTGTAGTATTTAATTGGGCAGTGGCAATTACGCCTTCAGTCTTTGTTGCCAGACGGTTAGTATTATAAACTGTTTGTGCTGTTAAAGAACGATTTGCCAATAAAATATCTTTTTTTTGGATAGAGCTAGATACGAACTCTCGAACTAAATCTAAATCAGACAACATAAAATTGCTTATACTAAATCAACTAGTGTTGTGAGTTATAGAACACTCTGTATTTAGTAATTACACTGCTGTTGTCCGTTAATCCGGATAATTTTCAACTTAATTTATACTGATTATTCAGACGCTCTCTACGAGACGCTGCGCGAACATGGACAAGTCTAATACCAATTCACGAAAATCCTGATACATATAGATTTCTCGTAGGGGCAAGGCGCAATGCCCATACGTATCAACCTAACGTAAAAGCTAGCGTATTTGTATCACCAGAAATGGGAGGGACAATTCCAGCGCTCGCAGTTAAGTAGTCAGACAGAATTAATTACACAATGTCATTGCGAATGGAGCGAAGCGGAATGAAGCAATCGCAAGGGCTGGGATTGCTTCGCTTCTCTACGAGACGCTGCGCGAACGCTCGCAATGACTGTAAATATTTTTGTCCGACTACTTAACATCAAGGCAGAATTCTTTTTACATTAGAATAGGCAAGTATTTTTTCATCTACACTCACCAAAGGAACATCATACATTCTTGCTGTTGAAACGATAATTCTATCGGCTGGATCTTGATGAAAATTTCCTGGAAGGGAGTATGAATCAATGGCAATTTGGGGAGTGATTGATAAAAGAATTACTCCCTCTTGTGCCAAAGCAATATCAAACCATTCTTGAATCGAACAGGGAAAAATTAACTTATTTTGGGTAACAAGTCTGCTAATCTCTAACAAACTTATGGAGCAGACACCTAAACCATGAGGTCTTTCCCTATTTATTGCTTCACGGTGGGGAGGAGTCAACTTTGAATCATTGTGATTCCACCAAACCCAAATATGAGTATCAAGAACGATCACAAATCGTTCACTTCATAATTTTGATTCATTTCCCAATCATCATCAGAAATAACGGGTTCATTAGGATCTGCCAAATAAGCATAGGGTTGCATTTCTCCAAGAGGATTAACGGCAAATTTGCTTTTATTTTCCGAATAACACCTGATTTGCCCCAACTTTTCTTGGATACTTTCACTCAAAATAGAAGAAGCTAGTTCTTCAACAGACACTTTTTTTAAAGCCGCAGCTTTAATTAGAGATTCTTGAGTTTCTTGACTGATGTAAATATTAGTACCAATCATTGTTAACTCTTTCTATTTTTTTACATTATACCAAACACGATCAGCAATCATTTTAGTGATATAATGTTGGGTTTCCTGACTCTAATTAACTAACGAGATCAGCGATCGCTCCTGAAGGAGAAACTACGCTTTCAGGTTGATAGCGGATACCCGCTTGCTTGAAGCGATGTAAAACTTCACCCAAGCGATCGCAGTCGGCAATTAAACTGATTCTGACATAACCCTCACCTGCAACCCCAAAGGCATTACCTGGGGTAAGAACAACGCCAGTTTGCTGCAACACATTCAAGGCAAAATCCGTGGAACCCATACCCACAGGGCACTTCACCCAAAGATACATAGTCGCCTTGGTTTTGGGGATATCCCAACCCAACTCTCCTAACCCTTGAATCAGGAAATCGCGGCGGGTACGGTAGCGTTGTTGTACTTCGTGCAAATACACATCTGGCAATTGCAAAGCGGTTTCGGCTGCTGTTTGTAATGCGGCAAAAATGCCGTAATCCAAGTTAGTTTTTAGTGTCCGTAAACCTTGAATTACATGGCGATTACCCACCACAAACCCAACGCGCCAACCAGCCATATTATAGGTTTTAGATAAGGTGTGAAATTCTACACCAATTTCTTTCGCGCCGGGAATTTCTAGTAAGCTAGTGGGTTGATAACCATCAAAAGCTAACTCGGCATAACACAAATCATGCACCAGCAAAATTTCATATTTGCGGGCGAAGGCGACGATTTCTTCAAAAAATTCGCGTGGTGCTGTGGCGGCGGTGGGATTGCTGGGATAGTTGAAATAGAGAATTTTAGCTTGTCTTGCAACCTCATCTGGAATTGCAGCTAAATCAATTAACCAGTCATTTTCTGGTTTGAGAATCAAGCTGTGAATTTTCCCGCCTGCGATCGCTGGCCCCCGAAAATGGGCGGGATAAGCTGGGGAAGGAACTAGAACTAAATCGCCAGGGTTAACGTAGGCGATCGCTAAATGGGTTAATCCTTCTTTAGAACCCAGTAGTGGCAAAGCTTCACTATCAGGATCGAGAACTACACCATAACGGCGATGATACCAGTTAGTAATCGCCTTGCGGAAACTAGCAGTTCCCTCAAAAGGAGGATAACCGTGATTGGCGGGATCTTTCAAGGCGGCGATCGCAGCTTCTACAACTGGTGCTGGTGTTGCACCATCGGGGTTTCCCATACCCAAATCAATTAAATCTAACCCTTGTTCCCGTGCTTTAGCTTTTAGTTCATCTAAACGGGCAAATACATAGGGCGGTAGTTTTTGTATCCGTTCTGCTGGGACAATCCAATTTAAACTCATGCTTCAACCTCGTCACTGATTCCCTTGGGCGAAACTCGATTTATAGTATCTCTACTATCTATAGGTGCAGTGGTAGAAACCATTGCTGCCATCAACTGTTCCAACGCGACTTTAAACGGTAGTCGATGGATGTCAGAATTAGGAACTAAGGCAATTTCAGCAGCTGTTTGCAACTCGCCTAATGTAATATTGCCCAATCCCAGATCGCTTAATTTTTGGGGCAGTCCAATTTCTGTGTAGAACTTTAACAACTGTTGCCGTGCTGATGCTGCTAGTTGATTGCCTTGTAGCATTTCTTCTAAACGCAGTTGTACCAAAATTCCAAAAGCAACTTTTTCGCCATGAATACTGCCATGTCCTGAAATGTGCGTTAAACCATTATGCACGGCATGGGCCGCAACTGTACGACACTGCGCCCCTCCAAGTCCTCCAACTACCCCAGCTAATAAAACAGTCGCGTCTACGACTTCTCGCCAAACTTCACTACCTGGTTCTTTCAGGGCGGTGGCAGACTTTTGCAACAAGATATCTCGCAAAACTCGCGCTTGTTGCACCGCAGCAATAATTAAAGTGTCTTGCAAATGCCCACTGCTAACTGAGGCTTCATACCACTTAGCGATCGCATCACCAATTCCAGCTACTAAAGTCCGTTGTGGTGCAGTTTTAATCAAGTCATAATCAAGTATCAATAAATCGGGACAACGAGACAGCCCCACATCGTATAGAAACGCCCCCTCTTCCGAATAAACATTCGACAGGGCACTCCAAGCTGCACAAGTAGACGCTGATGTCGGAATTGTCACCACTGGTAACTGTAACTGATGCGCGACTAATTTCGCCGTATCTAAGGCTTTGCCACCGCCAACACCGATAATTACATCAGCTTTATGTTCTTTTGCTTTCTTCTGTAAAGATTTCAGGCTAGCTTCACAGCAGTCTGCACTGTATGAAGCTTGGGCAGCATGTAACTGTTGCGTTTCTAAAACTGGGAGCAAATTTGTTCGGCTGATGGCGAGAGTAGAATCACCTGCCACAATTAAGGGACGACTTCCCAAACAGGCTATCTCTGCTGCTTTTGCTTGCAACACACCAGAACCACGGATTACTTTTGCTGGGGCAACTGTGAGGGTAAATAATGAACTAGAGGTTTGAGTAGACAAAGAAGGTTGAGTAGAAATTTGATTAGACATATAATCTAGTTTGCCAAAACCTTGATATTTCTTAATCTAATAGACTGGTGACAAGGAATACTTGAAGACATAACTGTTTTTTGGATGGCTCCAAGCTTACACCCGACTCATTTGGATATGAGCCAAGCAATAAACTATACAGAGTAGCTTCACGAAGTTGCTTGAATCTATAATGCCCATTAGTCTGAAATTCCGAACTATCAAAGTTTTGAATAACCATATAATTAATTAACATTACCATTCTCAGATTCTCAATAAAAGAGATTGAGAACTGAATAATCTATCGATAATTAACTTTTTACCAGAGTGTAACCACTAAAAGTGTGAATATCTTAATCTAAAAATAACAATTAATGTATCGGTAAATACAAAATAAATTATGTCATCCTGATAACAGGTAAATTATTATCGAGGAAGGCAGGGAGATAAGGGTGATGAGGAAGATGAGGAAGATGAGGAAGATGAGGAAGATGAGGAAGTATTTTCTTCCCCTGCTTCCCCTGCCCCCTGCCTCTTAAGCAGTAGGTTTTGACAATTGGGCGAATTTTTCTGTGTAAATTTCGATTGCGATCGCAGAATTTTCACGAGAAACGAGCGATCGCTTGGCCTCACCCAAATAAACTGGTACAGAAGTCCCTGGCTCTGGGTGGATAATGGTACGAGCGCGAACCGTTAAGTTATCGTCTTGCCGTGTACCTGACCGACCAGAAGAAAACAGATTACTAACTGCTTGACGTAAAGTTGCATCTAATTGTGTGGGTGTAATTTGGGGTGATGTGGCAATCACTGCTTGTGTTGACCCATTGTCATAAACTAAAGTGTACCGGGCTGCTCCTGGAATCACAGTCCGACTCAAGGGGACTATCGACAGTGCAAATAAACCACCCGTCAGCACCAGCATAAAGCCAGTCGTACCCACCAGCCGAAAGCGGATGCCCCATTTGAGAATAAAAGCCAAAAATGTTAAGGCAGCAAATAGCAAGGTAGCTATACCTGACCATTGGGTGTACTGAAGAAAGTTAGCTGTTGTGAACATAAGGTTGGCTATGGATGCGTCTTTTTTTCGTTACCGACACACCCATTTTACCGAGAGCTTACACCATACTGGTTATCGTAGTCTTTAATGCCAATCAAAATATTGGGTGCGATCGCGGTTCCCATTCAGATGCGGTACAACATTATATAGCGGGGTGTAGGGGCACGGCAGTGCCGTGCCCCTACGAGTGTACCTCACGTAAACGAGAAGTGCTATAGCAGTCCTAAATCATTTGTGAAAATTATACATCCCTTTCTTCTTTCTTCCCTTTGCGTCCTTGGCGTTCTTGGCGGTTCGTTTCCTTATCTATATTTTTCACGACTCATTTAGGATTGCTATAGCTATATCGCAGTCATAATAAAGTTTAAACTTGGTTTAGCCTAAGTTGAGCGGTGAAATGGAGCCAACTCAGAACAATTGAAACAGTTATACCGAGTCTTGACTTGGCTAACGCAAATGTATCTCCCGGTTTACCTAGTTACCTTAGATGAGCGAACAAATAACATCGTAGTAATAGCAGGTGAAGAGACAGTTGTAGTAATTAATCCAGAAGCAGAGGTTGATTATGAATAAGCCTAACTTTAGAGAAATGACACGCAAGCAATTGCGAGATTATGTCTTACAAAATCGTGGCGATACCGAAGCAATTCACGCCCTAGCATTACACGTTCAGTCTAATGGCAAACGTCTCAATTCAGTAGATGAACTACAACAAGTCATCCAAGAAAAACGTAACCAAGGTTTAGAGCCATAGCTAAAAAAAATCATCACTCCGTTAGGGAGCAATGCGATTTTGTTAGGTTGTAGCGAATAAAGCTGGGAAAGAAATTGCTTAACCAACTTCCCCAGCCTCCACAATTTTTCTAGAATAGTATTGGCTCACCAGAGACAATATGAGAATTTTTAAATGTCTGCAATCTAGTTTGAACACTATCAATGATTGCCAGCCAATCGGCATCTTTATTCCATTCAGAACGAATTCTGGTTTTAGTCGCCGCGTCGTAGAGGTTACAAAAAACCACATTCTCTTTTCCAGCAATTGCAGCGATAATCAGGGGCTTGGAAAAATCCTGGACACATGATACAGCTAAAAGGAACGTTTTAGCAAAGTTTGTTTCTATCCCAGTCCTAACAACATAAACTTCATCCGCCCTAACAACGATATCTAACTTAATGTTGTCCCTTTCTCTAAATTCTTTCGTCGTTAATTTAAGTTCGGATATATACCCAGTTAGCCCTGTTTGTTGTACAGGAATAGTTTTATCATTATCGTAGTTATACCACAAGTATGATTCCCCGTTTAATTCTCCACTTTTTACATACAAATAAATAGGTTCTGGCGGGTTACAAAGACCTAATTTCATTTCAGCAACCATGTTTTACATTCCTTTAGGAAAGATAAAATTTTTCGGAGATTCCGTCAAATCAATAGATTTTAAAATTGTGCTTTAACTGAAGAGAAATAATAAATATACAAAAGGGCATCTACAAGAGATGCCCGTCATGCAGGAAAACCCTTAAGGGTTGTCCCTACACCTTCCCAACAATCAGCAACAGTAACTAATTATGTATTAGTCACACTCACAGACGTGAATATAGTAATCTTATTAACTTGAAACTCTAAATGTCCCCAGTGCATACACTGAAAATGAAATGATGGATATTTAAAGTTGCTGTTTGTCATTTCCTAACTCATTTGGATGAGATGCAAGCCTATCATGTAGGTTATAACGATATACGACTCCACAAATAGCAGCCAAAATTAACCATGAAAACGCATTTAAACGAAAATCGAATATGGTTACATCAACTGTATTGAATAGAATCCACCCAACAAAAGCCAGAAGATAACTGAACAATATCAATCTGTCTTCTTTATTTATATATTTTGACTTTCGGAGTAATTGCACACCTGTAATCAAAATCCAAGTTAGTAAGCCAAAAAATAACAGAGTACTGGGAAAACCAGTTTCAGCAGATAACATCAAAAACAAGTTATGGGGATGACCTAAGGGAATCTGCATCTTAGCTTGGTAGAGTCCGCTAAAACTGCGTAAGCCCCAGCCAAACCAAGGATGTTCCTGAGCTAAAGACCAGGCAAACTGCCACTGAGTTTTTCGCATTAAAGCGACTGGTCTATCTGGATACATGTCATCATTTAACCTTGCCCAAAAGAAGGCAGGAACGTACTGACGAAAAAATTGAGCGACTGGCGAGGGAGCAAAAGCTGCCAAAAGCACACTAGAAACGATCGCACCAACGCCACCCACAAGAATGCGCCAACCTTGGTAGAGTGCATAAGCTAAACAGGCAAAAATAGCGATCGCCCACCCATTGCGCGAGTTGGTAAAAATCAAGGCGATGAAATTTGTAATCATCGCCACGGTTAGGAAGAGGAGGGGGAGATGAGAGAGACGGGGGGGAAATGACTGTTTATTTTTGAATCTTAGTTGCTGATAGTTTTCTAGCCACAACCCTAAACCAAGAATGAAAATTACCGCTAGATAAGCTGCGAAGGTGTTAGCGTGCAAGAAGAGTGAGGCTATGCGACCTGGCGGATTTCCTCCTGGTACGATTATCCAATTCAATACAACCCATAAAATTTCTAAATTCAAACTCCAGCCCCAAAATAACTGCCCCAAGCCGATAATTACCAGGGGCATAGAACCGATCACCAAAACCCAAGCCATTTGCCGCAATTGGGTAAATGTTTGAATCAGGGCGCTATGGGCAACAAAAAGTAAAAAGAAGGGTAATAAATTAAATAAGCCGAGGAAAGCTGCTGTCTTGTCATCGGCCAACCCAGCACTCACGATCAGCAAGAGACTCAAAAGGGCAAATCCCCAGTTGAGGGGGCGGCGACTAATTTTGCGGGATTGTTTCAGCCAAGTGATTAATGAGACAAACCCGATAGTCACAGCCCCCACCAAAGGACTCAATGGGAAGATTAACAGCGCCCATAGAGAGTAGTTCCAAGAAGATTGCCAACGAGACTTAAAATAGTCAAAAACCTTGTTCAAGCTGGCTCCCAACATTCCTCACGAGTGAGGCGAATTTGAGCTAAGGTGAAAATAGTCGGGATGATCCGACCGTAGTTAGTGGCGATCGCTCTCCAGCCTAAATCTGCAAAAAACCAAGTCCACATTATCGGCCCAATCACAGCAAACATAGTGCGGGCTGCCCCATAACGAGCCGCACTCACAGTCATACCCCGTTGCGCCATTTGCATAGCTACATAGCTTTGAAATTGCGTTGCAGCTGCTTCTGAGCCTGTAATTGCCGCTTGTTTGGCGACTTCATAAGTAGCAAAGTGGATGGCAAATTGACGGGCAATTTGCTTAAGTACAAATGGCTGGAGCATGGAAGTAACAGCGATCGCACTACCGCCTTTGAAAAGTAACCCTAAGGGGTCACGTTGCAATAAAAGTGGTAGCGGTTCTTTTAGTTCTGATTTGACAAGCTGACGCTGTACTCGGAGAGTCAATTTTTGTTTTTCCTGTTCAGGTAATTTTTTCCACACCTGTCCTAGCAGATGCAAAAATACTTCTGCTTCTAAATCAATGGTTGCCAGCCGATTAGAATAGGGAATTTTGAGATACTTACATACGTGAACTAATGCTTGTCGGTAAGTTACCTGGCCTGTGCGTCCCCGTAATACTGTCATCCCATCTGCCGCCAAAAAGCGAAAGCGACCCTCTAATGAATCTAGCCAAGCTTTGCGGTCTTGGCTTTGTACTTCGATGGGTTCGGGTGTGTGTACATAGTCTAGGGGATTGAACTTACGACTAAATAAAATTGCTGTTAAATCTTGCAATTCTTCTTCGGTCGCTAACTCTAGCGCCGCCCTCATTTCATCCAATTTCCCTTCCTCCCTTCCATGCAGCTTTGTGTACCTTATTCTACTATTAGCTTTCAGCAGTCATTAGTAGTAATTTTGTCCTTTGATAATAACGAATAACTAATGACCAATAACTAATAACCAATGACTAGGGACTATTGACTCATGACTGATATTGCAGTGATTGGTGCCGGAATCGCCGGTTTAGTCTGCGCCCAGCAGTTAAGTCAAGCTGGATATTCGGTGCTAGTGGTGGAGAAGTCCCGTGGTTTGGGAGGAAGGCTAGCTACACGCCGCTTGCATGGAACTTGCGCGGATCATGGGGCTTGTTACCTGAAGCCAAAGGGTGAATTATTTAAACGTTTTGTGGAGATATTGCGATCGCGCCATATCCTCGAAGTTTGGACAGAGGAGGTTTACGAACTCACCGCAGGCACTCCTTTATCTCAACCCAAAAACCGCAGTCCGCGATATGTTGCACCTGGGGGAATGAGTGCGATCGCTAAATCCCTCGCCCCAGGTTTAGAAATATTACTGAATCAGCGTGTCATCGCTATTACCCCAACTCCTGAAAATAGTTGGCGTTTGACTCTCGAATCTAGTAATGAAGAATTAACTGTAAAAGCTTTAGTCGTCGCCATTCCTGCACCCCAAGCTGTAATGCTGTTGGAACCTTTGGGTGAAAGTGGATTGGATGCAGTCTTTCTTGAAAATCTGCGTTCTGTGGAATTTTACCCTTCCATTAGTGCGATCGCTGGATATTCTCCCACATCCCAACCACTCCCTCAGTGGAAAGCTCTAACTTTTGTAGATGATCCTGATTTAGCATGGATTGGTTTGGACAGTAGCAAGCGTCCTAACCCTCAACAACCACATTTTGTAGTGCAAAGTAGTGCTGATTTTGCTCAACGCCATCTAGAATCCCAGGATTTACAACCTGTTGGACAGCTTATGTTGCAACGAGCATCTGAATCTCTGTCCCTTCCGTGGCTGAATACACCCGAATGGATACAAGTACATCGTTGGCGTTATGCCTTTCCTAGCCGTCCTTGGCATGAAGCTTTTTTGTCTGCCGGAACTCCCTTACCTTTAGTTTGCTGTGGTGATTGGTGTGGCGGCAATCTTGCCGAAGATGCGATGCTTTCTGGATTAGCTGCTGCTGATGAAATTAATCATCAGTTGCGTCATCTACCTTTAGATAATGTGAACTTTCTAAACGTTTTTGTCTGATCCCTTCATCTGTCGCTAGACTGAATTTTGCCCTCTAGCGAGTCGCTATTTTTCTGAGTTACTAAATCAACTGCAAGAAATAAGTTTTTTAGATGAAACAGCAAATTTTGCCGCAACTCTAAAAAGTGATGTAAATTAAAAACAGAGCTTAACTTCATTAAAAACTTGTAACTAATTCAAGTCGTTTTATTGCCGTTAATCTTGATCCCCTAGCCTTGATGCTGCATTTTATGTAGATTTATGCCAAAAAGGCAGAAATTTGAAATAATTAGGATTATAAACATAAAATGTTGCGAATTTACCAGCATATTGGACGCTATTTTAATAATTTATGCTGTGAAACAGTATAAAATTTAACTAAAATAAGCGAAGCCAAATGTCTGAGATTCTACCAAGATAAAAGGCTAGTTTCAGTGTCTATTGCATCTATCAGTTGAATAACTTCTAACTGATTGTCATGACGACGTTGCCATCTAAAAAATTTGTTTTTAGCAATACGATTGGGTTAAGACTTGATCCTTCCTAACCCTCCTTAAAAAGGAGGGAATTTAGCCCCCCTTTTTATCGGGGGGTTGGGGGGATATTTCAGGGCAAAATATCACGAACACCAAGCCTATTGGGATTAAAAAAGGAGTTTAAAAATCATGAAAACGTTAGTCAATTTAACACAGCAATCGATAGTAGGAGAGATTGAAAGCGTTTTGGATACATATCCATACCATCCATATCAAGAAGCCTTTGCGATTCCTGACTTACGCCAAAAGTTAATTACTTTCGTCCTCAACCGCATTCCCTCCTTTTACAGCGCCATGTCTGACGGACATATTCCGCTAGCGGAGGCTGAAGAAGGAAGCTTGGCTTATTACAAATTGCCTCGTAAACCCTTAGAGCAGCAACTGCATTTACAAAATTTGATTCACCAAGGCATTTGTTTAATTGTTCAAGAAAAGTCAGATTGGATTAGCGATCGTGTTTGTGAAACAGTTCAACCAGCTTGTGAACCCTCTCACTGGTTTGGTTAACGAAAATCTTTAGTCATTAGTCATTTGTCCTTAGTCATTGGTATGAATGACTAATGACTTCGATTTACCCACGGTTATGAAAACCAGCGATCGCGGCAGCGTGTCGGAAAGACTTGTGATGTTTTCGTAGGCGTGGGATTAGTTAATATTTTTTTTACGTATATTCCTCTTGAGGTGTAAACTTTGACAATTACTAGGTTCAAAGGATATTCCCAGGACATGAGAAAAATAACTGCTCTAATGGTGGTAAGTATTACCGTGGCTGTCGGGGTGGGAGCATTAACGCCCAAAGTCACTAATGCCCAATTATTTTACCCACCAGCAAGCGATCGCCATTCATTAATGGTAATCGGTCAAGGTGTGGTGAGAGTGCCAGCAGATACAGCCGATATTGAATTAGTATTCAGTAGCGCAGCTAGCAATGATGAGTTAGAAACACAACCATCATCTCTACCCCAAACCCGCCGCATATCCTCACCCTCCGGGTATGCCTCCGGCACGCCAAGGGCGAACGGCAGTCCCTCTTTGTTGGAACAACAAGACCGGGCTGCCTCACCGACTCAACTTTTAAATTACGAAACAGCAGCAGAATCTTTAACAAGCAAAAAATCACTAACTAAAGCAACTCTCCAGCCTGTAGTTAATAGCCTAGTTGCCAAAGGGATTAGTGCTGATAAAATTCAAGTGCAAATTAACCCTAATTCCAGTGAAAATAACGCCAAGATATTGGTGAGACTAGAAAAACCAACACGCGATCGCGTCCAGGAAATTGTCGGTACAGCGAATAAAGCAACAAGCGAAATTGAAAACCTTTCCGTCAAGAGTGTGGGCGTTGAGTACGCAGTCAATGACTGTCAGGCTTTGCAGAGTTCAGTTTACCAATCTGCAATGAAAGACGCTCAAAGTCGCGCTCAGGCTTTAGCAACTGCTATGGGTGCTAAACTTGGTACTCCTTCTGTAGCCGAACCATTTTATACATTACTATATCCCTCATGTAGTTCTAAAACTGGAGTTCCTTTACCATCATTTGCTAGTTTTTTATTATCACCGGCTTATAATCCAGATGCTCCAGCAGAAGTAGAGATGAAAAAGGATATTTTTGTGACATATACAACTAAATAAGTACTTGTATTAGATGCGATCGCGCTTTGATGGAGTCAAGATTAAGAGTGCGATCGGTTAACTATTTTGCTTTGCCCGTAACACTCACTGTTATGAGTCAGTTGATAGAATATCAATAAGTTACTGGTTAAATCTAATAAATGTCAACAGTTAGAGTTGAAGTACAACTATCTTCTGAAGAACTACTAAAGGCAGTTGAGCAGTTAAATCAACCAGATTTAGAGCGATTTGTATCTCAAGTTCTCGCCTTACAAGCGCAACGAAAAGCTTCTAGCTTGCCGCAAACCGAGGCTGAATTGTTACTTAAAATTAATCAAGGTATTCCTTCAGATACTCAGAACCATTACAACGAATTACTTAGTAAAAGAGAGGCTGAAAATATCACAAGCAATGAATATAGAGAGTTATTGAACTTAACTGAACAGATAGAAAAACTGCAAGCACAACGCATTGAATATTTAGCAGAGTTGGCGCGTCTGCGTGGTATTTCACTCATTGCTTTGATGGAAAATTTAGGAATTCAGACGCAAATGTATGTCTGAAAATAGAGTCACGATGCAACAGCAGTGGAAACTGCAAAGAACTCTATAGACCCGATATCAAAAGTTTTAATAAATGTAGGAATTAAACAAGCTCCTACGGTTGCTGGGCGTGTGGCTGGTGGTATTGCGGGTGTAGGAGGTTTAGTAAGTGGTCTAGCGACTGATTTGGTAGTCGGTAAAGTTCTAGAAGATGATGAAAACTTATCTGAAGATGAACGTGAAGCTAGGAAAAATGGTAGAGATGTAGGAAAACTGGGAGCAATCGCTGGAGGAGTAGCCGGAGGAGCTGCTGCTCTTATTGTAGGAGGAGGTGCTGCTATTGCTATTGCTGTTGGCGTTGCTGCTCCTGCCGTATTAGGAATAGGGGCTGCTTTAGGAGCCTATCACTTCGGGAAAGAAAACAAAAAATAGTAAGGTAATTCAAGGTGCATTACATGGTGTTGACGCACCCTATAGTTTCAATATGCACGTTAATAAATGAATTATACAAATCACTAATAATACTCAACTACGGCAGCAATAGCAGCAGCAACTTCCTCCATAATTTCACTCGAACATCTTCCAATTTTACGGATAAATCTTTGTATATCCATACCGCGCAGTTGCAAAATATCTACAGCAGAAGTTTTTGTTAGACTATTTGCACTGTCTGGTTCGATTTTAACGTGCCAAATATTGCCACCATAATATTCTTTCCAGTCTGTAATTGGTGCAATCAACTTAATGGGTAGCTTGCCAACACCATCAGAACTTACTACTATAGCAGGACGGACTTTTTTAATTTCTGCTCCCACTGTCGGATCGAAATTAGCAAGCCAAATATCACCCCGTTTAGGAGATGGATATTTAATAATCAATCAAGTCTCCTGTCTGTAACTCCTGCCATTCTCTATCTTGCTCGTAATGTAATAACATTAACTCAGCCTGTGCTGCTAATATGCATCGCCGTTCTTCTAATGACAATTTCATAAACTCCCGACGGCTGATACTCTTAGCTTGTACAAGTGTTTCCGAAGCTTGTGGCTGTGGCATGTCTCTCTGAGGAGTAGAATTTGAGATTTCCATACTTTCTCAGTAATTTTTATAACAATTCCTAATTTATATTTATTTTACTGCACAGCCATAACATAGATGTTCATAATAAAAGTAAAATATCCACTGTAGTTTAGATTAGATGGGTAATTTTAAACTCAAATAATGAAAAAACTCCAGAAATATTTTTGACAAATCTGGAGCCAGGAAAGATACGCATTTACCTATACCAAATTTTCACCGTCAGAGAATCCTACGTCATCAGGGTATACACTCAAATTTAGATAAAAGTCTATCAGGACAAACCACTGTGCTTCTCGTTTACTTCACTTAGCATACAGCAACACTTTTGAGGATAGTCATCGGGCCTTGGGCTTTGAGAATCTCCATTTCTGCTGCATTCCGCACTAGTAAAGCACCAGCGAATCCTAATGAATTCACAGAGATAGACTGGAAATGCTCTTGCGATCGCGGTACGATCAACATCCATTCTCTTGTCGCTAGCAGATTGTAAGCACCAGTTCCCACAGAATGTAGCAAAGTCCGATAAACTTCCAAAGTTGCTTGTCCCCCTGCCAATGGCGATCGCACCCAATGGGGATTTAATGGTGCGAAAGCGTGTACAAAAGGAAGTTTTGGTATTGCGTTGCTAAAGCCCACCGTTGGCGTAGCGGATGCATCAAAAGGTATTGATTCCTGAAATTGTGCTGCTGTTAGCAGAGGTTCAATAGGTATCTGCGGCCCCGAAGGTGTAAGTGGTAGCGGCACTAATTGCAAGTGCTTGTGTCGCTGACTCGCACCTGCGGTTTTACCACTGTTGTAAAATGCTAAACCATCGAAATCAGCCAAACATGCCCACATAGCCGTAAAATCTTCCAGGGTGAGTAAGCTTTCCTGTTCCTCAAAGGCACGGGTGATGATTAGCAGGTGATAATCAACAACATTGAATTTATTCAAGATACATACATGAGTCTCGGAAATATCCGCTACAAATAAATCCTCTTCGTAGGGCAAAAAAGGATTAAACTCTTGACCAGAAGTAGCAGATTGTTTTTGGTGTTTCTCCTTAGCTGCTTTTTTGCGATTCAGGTTAGACAAAATCCGCACCAAAAAGCGCACGCTATCCTGTTCAACAAATTCAAATTCTGTCGGAATCGATAGTAGCGCCCCGCATTGCAAAGCATGTTCAGTCCGTTCTTTAACACTTGTCCATAAAGTGCCAGGTTTAAGTAAGATTTTCCCCTGTGCCATTTTTATTCCTTCAGGCATGGTAGAGAACACGCAGTGTAAAGCTGTGCGCCTTTACGAATCACTATAATTCAAATACGGTTTAGTAAAATACCAAACCTTTCACAAGAACGCAATACCTCTGCAACAAAACCGTCACAAATCATATCTACATTAGTAATACATCTAAATATCTTTCCAGAGAGCAATGAAAAACGAATCTTGCGACAGAGAACACCCATCAAATAGCATTTCACATAACACTGCTGAAGCCAAATACCGTAATCAAGCGCCCTGGAAAAAGGCTGCCGCCTCTCTATCGCTGGTGCTTCTGGGATCAGGTATGACATTAGCAGGCGGCTATATGGCTGGACATTCTCGGCAGGTGTCTGAGAGTGCATCTAATTTGGCAGTAAGTCGAGTAAATGCTGCTCCTCCATTACCAGCTGCCACAGATCCTAACTTTGTAACACGGGTGGTGCAAAAGGTTGGGCCAGCAGTAGTGAGGATTAACTCTTCCCGAACGGTAAGAAGCCGGATACCAGATGAATTTAACGATCCGTTTTTTCGCCGCTTTTTTGGCTCCCAACTGCCAGAATCAAGAGAAAGAGTAGAACGGGGTACTGGTTCAGGTTTTATCATCAGTGCCGATGGTCGAATTCTTACTAATGCCCATGTGGTAGATGGTGCTGATACAGTGACAGTCACACTCAAGGATGGGCGCACCTTGCAAGGTAAGGTGTTAGGAAAAGATGAATTAACCGATGTCGCTGTTATCAAGGTTCAGGCAGAGAATCTACCTTCTGTAGCCTTGGGTAACTCAGATCAACTGCAAGCGGGAGAATGGGCGATCGCGATCGGCAACCCCCTTGGACTAGATAATACAGTAACTACCGGAATCATCAGTGCTACCGGACGCAGTAGCAATCAAATCGGCGCTCCCGATAGGCGAGTAGAGTATATTCAAACTGACGCAGCCATTAATCCCGGTAACTCCGGTGGCCCCCTGCTAAATTCTCGTGGCGAGGTGATTGCCATGAATACAGCAATTATCCAAGGGGCACAAGGATTAGGCTTTGCTATTCCTATCAAAACAGTCCAACGTATTTCCAATCAACTAATAGCTACAGGCAAAGTACAACATCCTTATCTGGGAATTCAGATGGTAGGGTTAACACCTCAGCTAAAACAAAATATCAACTCAGATCCCAATAGCGGTTTGAGTGTGAATGAAGATAAAGGTGTATTAGTTGTGAAAGTTGTGCCAAATTCACCAGCTGCTAAAGCAGGGATACGTGCTGGGGATGTGATCCAAAAGCTTGGCGGCCAAGCAGTCACAGATGCCAGCAGTGTTCAAAGAGCAGTAGAAAATAGCCAAGTCGGGGGCGATTTACGTATGGAATTACGTCGCAATGGGCAAAGTCTTAACATAGCCGTGCAACCTGGTGCTTTCCCCTCGCAAGTACAATAATCGGTGTAGTGAGCCGTTTTGAACGATTTTTGAGTAGTAAATGAGTAGCTTCTGACTAAATTAAAGAAAACAAAGAAAGCTCAAAATAAAGCCGTCCTGTCATTAGTAGGAGGGCTTTATTTATAGGTATATATTCAATATTGATTGCAGATTTGTTTATTTTTTCATAGCTTTCGTAGTGTTTAAAAATCCCCTTTAGAAGATTTCTAAAGGGGCATATTTGATATTTACAATAAATAGGTAGGCATCATTAAACATACGATAAAATCCGAGTTTGTAGTGAGCGATTCATCGCTCATGGTAAGGTCTATCAGAACTAAAGTCCTTACTACAAACTTGGAGTTATGGTCGCAAAGTTGCAACTGAATTTTAAGCTAGAGCTACTGCTGGTTGTTGCCAGCGTCCCACCGCCTTACCAATCACTGCTAATTCTTGCATCAAGTTATCGAAACGGTCTGGTGTGAGAGATTGGGGCCCGTCAGATAAGGCTTTGGCAGGATTGGGGTGAACCTCTATCATCAGGGAATCTGTACCAGCTGCGATCGCAGCCATTGCCATTGAAGGCACAAACTCAGACCAACCTACGCCGTGGCTAGGGTCAATCATAATTGGCAGGTGAGTCAGCTTTCGCAACACTGGCACTACTGATAAATCCAGCGTATTTCGCGTATACTGGCGGTCAAAGGTGCGTATTCCCCTTTCGCACAAAATTACATTGGGATTGCCAGATGCCAGAATATACTCGGCAGCCATCAACCAATCTTCAATAGTAGCCGCCATTCCCCGCTTCAACAGAATTGGTTTCGGCTGCGCTCCCACTTTTTTGAGCAAGGAGAAATTCTGCATATTTCTTGCCCCCACCTGGATTACATCAGCAACTTCCGCAATTTTATCCAGGTCAGCAGCATCCATCACTTCTGTAATAATACCTAGTCCGCTTACTTCCCGCGCCTTTGCCAACAAATCCAAAGCACTCTCGCCGTGTCCTTGGAAGGCGTAAGGTGAAGTCCGGGGTTTGTATGCCCCGCCGCGTAAAAATGTAGCTCCAGCAGCTTTGACGCGCCGTGCTGTCTCCACAATCATTTCTTCATTTTCTACGGAGCAAGGCCCGGCAACGACTACTAAAGGCTGGTGTTCACCAAACACCACCGCTCCATTAGGAGTATTAACCACCACTTCTGAAGCTTCACCGTGGCGGTACTGACGGCTGGCTCGTTTATAAGGCTGCTCTACCCGCAATACCTGCTCAATCCAGGGGCTAAGTTCCTGAATTTGTAGTGGATCTAAGCTGGCGGTTTCACCTACTAAACCAATAACTACTTTGTGTTGACCAATAATTTTTTCTGGAGTTAGCCCCCAGCTAGTTAATTCCTCATCAATGCGGTTTATTTCCGCCTCTGGGGAACCACTTTTCATTACTATAATCATCTGAAAGTTCCTGATTAGTAAAATTTTCTGTAAATTGACTAACTTTATTGTTGCTTATTAGTCTAATTATGAATACTTAAAAATCAAATTTATTTACAAAATATAGCGCTCAGTCAGTATATTTACTGCTAAATAACTGAATATGGGGTATAAAAAGATTATATATTAACTAGCAATGTTGAAGTTATAAAATTTCAACTTCAACATTCACTTCTTCATCTACCCAATACCGCAGTTATCTAATCCCTGAGCGCCGTTAATTATGAGTTTTTTTGCCGAGTTTCGCGCCAAACTGCCACCATTCGTCCCCAATTGGTGTTGAACTCACCCAAACCCAGCAAACTTCCGACTCTTTCTTCATCCCAAGAGGCAGAAAGAACGCCATAAGTTATCCCTAAAACCCCCAAACCAAATAATCCCATGTTCACCAATAACACGGCGATGGGAGGTAGTTGGATCTTAGAGTAGATAGCAAGCAGATAGCTAACAACCAGGACGCTAATGCCCAAAGCTGTTGGTACACCACAGAACCCAGCTACCCGGCGGATCATGCGCTGGCTGACTACTTGGGGAATAGCCATCTCTTGTTTGGTGTAAGGCCGTTTTCTATCAGCCTGTTTGCCAGATTCTTGTAGCTGTGCTGCTGGTTTACTTTGAGTTTTTGCGGGTTTTTGGCGCTTTTTGTTTGGTTCAAAGGGCAAGCGACTGCGTTCAGATTCTTCAGCAGACATAAGCGGTAGTCCCTATCCACGAATACCGAGACGAGCGATCAAAGCTTGATACTTTTCCCGGCTTTCCTGAGATATATAGGCTAGAAGACGCTTGCGCTGACCAATTAGCTTCAACAGTCCCCGCCGGGAAGAATGGTCTTTTTTATTTGCCTGGAGATGTTCGCTGAGGCGGTTAATGCGCTCAGTTAGCATGGCAACTTGGACATCGGCCGAACCAGTGTCGGTTTCGTGAACTTGGTAGTTGGAAATTATTTCTTGTTTCCGCAGTTGCGTCAGAGCCATGATCGATTCAATTTCTAGTTTTTCTAAATGTATGTAGCAGTCTCCCATAATATCACAGCCATCAAGCTGGATGTAGAATCATCTTTGCTCCTACGCATTGCACTCTAGGAGACTAAGTAAATCAGGAGCCTTGTAAATAGGCAATAATAAATCAAACTATCTTACGCAATTTAAAAGTAACTAATCTAACGAGCATTTAAGTTGCATAAAACTAGGGCTGAAGCCCTTACTACAAGCGAGTCAGTTTGGAAAAATGAATGAAGATTAGCTTAGTACGCGACGGCGGAAATAGAGCAATCATTTAAAATCCCTTAGGACTTACGCACACTCTACGAATTCTTCTCTACGAGACGCTACGCGTTGGCGTCCTTCTCTAACGAGACGCTGCGCGATGGCGTCTTTGCGGTTCGATAAATTAAGCTTTTCGGCAATTTTTGCGTAAGTCCTATCCCTAAAGAGCTTATTGCATAATACTTTTGAATGCGTGAATGCGTGACTTCCGCCTTGCAGTACTAAATTCTCTCCTAGTAAGAGCTTCAGTACTTACTACAAACTTTGAATTCTTCATAACCACTTACTTATACCATTTATTTGTGAGGCTGCACCAAACCCTTTTAACTTCTTTCTTTCTTTGTGTCCTTTGAGTCCTTCTCTGCGAGATGCTGCGCGTAGCTTGCTTCTCAGCAGTAGTACGCAGTTCGCTTTCTTTCTTATACCTAAATAGGCTTTAGCACATCTTCATACAAAATTGGTATTACCCCAAGCATACGGTTAGCGCCTGCTCAGGAAATCGACCTTTCTCAGACCTTTTGAGAGGTTACTTTCTTCCAAATAGCTATACATTTATCTTTAGTTAGTTTTGCTTAAAAAATATCGTGTTTTTAAATTTACTTGGGTTTGAGTTTTTTATAAGACAGAAGACTTATTTTCCGTAGCTTCAATAAATGCCTCAAACTCACCGTTAGGCGTCCATTGAATAGCCCCATCTCGTCCTGTAAAAAACAGTTTGGTTTTGCTTTGATTTAGTTCCGATAAAGCTTTTATATCAAAGTTGGCAGAAGAAGCGATCGCTACTTGTGGTTGCAGAGCAATAACTAAATCTTTTAATGACTGAGGGGCACACCACAGTACTTGGGGACGAGGCAAACTCCCACTCTTAACTAGTTGCTGTACCTCTTTAGACTTGATATTACCTACTAATAACCAATTCTGATCTAAAATTTGCAATTGTAAGATGGGTAATTGATCATTGATTAATTGTGCCACAATTGAACCCGTTTTCACAGCTTGACCAACTGCTAACGGCTGGTAAGATCCTTGATACTTTTGTAGTTCTTGTTGAATTGCCTGAGTTGCAATAGAACTTTCTGGCTTAGGTGAATATTCATAAAAGTTTTTAATTGGTAAACGTTGCAGTAATTCCAACCAAGCATTACTTTCATTGCCTTGAAAATCAGTTGCGATCGCCCAATTTATTTGATTTACACCCTGTTGTTGCAAAAACGGTAAAATTGTAAAACGTCCTGTACCTTCATCACCACTATTAATTACAGTTACAGTACCTCTATCTTGAACAACTACAATTGGTTCCGTACCAGATTCTAATACCGTTATCCTAAACAATGTATTTGTAGAATGCCAAAGGGGAATGAATACTAAACCAATCGCAATCACATTAGCAAACCACCACCGCCTCTGCCACCAAGGCACTAACCAAACTAATATAATCAGTGCATAAATCGCCAAAAGTTGCCAAGTAGATATACTACCTACAGCAACAGAATTCCCTGGCAGCTTGCTAAAAAATTCTACTAATTTAATTAGCCAATCAGTCGGGTAATGCAACACCGCAGCTAAAAAGCTTCCTGCCTGAGTCCAAACTAAACCCACTAAGGCACTGATGATTCCACCTATACTAATTATCGAAATGAATGGAGTACTAACCACATTCAGCAACAAACTATAAGATGGTACAACTCCAAAGACAAAAAGTTGCACAGGTAAAGTCCAAATAGTGGCAGCTAGGGGAACAGCAATCAAAGCTGCGATCCCAGGTGGTAACCATGCTAGGCGATTGACTAATGCAGGTACTGTTACAACTAATCCCAATGTTGCTAAAAAACTCAATTGAAAACCTAAATCCCAAATCCATAGAGGATTAAACACTAATAACAGAGTTGCTGCTAATAATAATGAGCCGAACTGTTTTACCTTCCTTTTTAATAGCAAACCAACTAATGCCGCAAAACCCATAATTACCGCTCTGAGAACCGCAGGTTGAAAACCTGTTAAACTTAAAAAAATAATTAAAGCCAAAAAGCCAAGGGTAAATTGCGTTCCTTTTCTTGCCCGCCTCGTTAACTGTAAGATTACACTTAAAATCAAAGAAGTTTGGAACCCAGAAGCTGCTAAAGCATGAGCTAATCCAGCTTGTACAAATAAGTCGCGGATATCGTAAGGTAAATCAACAGCTTTGCTTCCCAACACCATAGCACTGACAAGAGGCCCTTCAGGGATACCCAACCAACGAACTTGCGATCGCACAATTCGCTCCCGAATTTGCCACCATCCCCATTTACGTTCCTGATCCAAAACATTTATTTGTCTTCCAATCAAACCAGCAAACGTTCCTTCCTGCTTGAGAAACTTCTGAAAATCGAAACCACCAGGATTGGAAGCCGCCTTTGGTTTGTACAAAATCCCAGTCACAGCAATTTGTTGACTAGGGTATAACCCAGTAGCCTGAAGTATAGGCACTGTCACATACAATTTACCTGTAACTCCTTTTGGCACACCTGCTGAACCTTTGTCATTTTTGACTTCATCTAGCTGAGTCGCTTCCAGCCAAAATTGTCCTCGCTGACTACGAGTTAAGCGGGGATTACTCACCACTTCGCCACGAACAATTACAAGTTGTTCTTGATTACTGCTATTTCCAGGCGGAACGAACTGACTAATATCTTTTGCACCTGGTTGCGGCACTCGCCATAGAAAATATAGAGTTGCCAATAATCCCACCAAGCCAGCAGCTATCCATATTCTAGAATGGGGAGTAATTTGCCAAGTGTTAGGCACTGTCTTATTTTTGCTTCCAGTATTTTCTGGTTTCTGAGCAAATTGCCGTGAAGTGGTGCGTCTTCTAAAAAGAATTGCTCCCACTATCCCCAGAACCAAAATCCACACACCACCCCAAGGAACTGCTGTAAACAGCAACCCAAAAATGTAGCCAAGACAAATAATTACACCACTGGTTTGAATCATAAGATTTTTTCTAAAAGCACCTGACAACCCGAATTTGCAGCTGACTTAAAAATAGTTAGGGCAGCAATAGAGAAAAATCAGCATTGCTGAATTTGGCTATGCAATTCAAAAATAAAATATTCCAAACTCTTATTATCTGCGCTTAGAGCGCCTCTGCGTGAGTTTTTCATCTCTATAATCAGCAACCGCGAAGAATTTTTATCCTTGTGTTGAAATATAGTCCATCAAGTTTATACAAACAAAGCCCGCACAGGCAGGCCTTATCCTTGTAGCTTTAATGCTCTAGACTCAATATTTAACCGTATAAAGATATACCTAGCTTCAGCCTCAGCACAGCATGGATAAAAAGAACACAAAATCGTAGCGAATAAACTTGGCAAGACTCTGCGCACCTACCCTGCCGGAAGGCGAAGCGCCTATGCGTTGACTTTGCGTTCCTCTGGGTTTAAAAACCTTGCCTTTTTACACAAAGCTGTACTTAGTTAGAGTAGCCGCACCTTTGATCATATTGGGCTTCCTGTTGAACTTACAGTATCTTTGAGTAACGGAAAACCCAACTTCTCCCTTTGCTCAACATATAAATGAGCTACCTTCCTAGCTAAATGCCGAATCCTGGCAATATAGCGAGTTCTCTCCGTCACGGAAATTACACCTCTAGCATCCAGCAAATTAAACGTGTGCGAACACTTCATTACATAATCTAAGCTAGGCAAGACCAATCCTCGCTCCGTCAATTGGGTAGCTTCCTGCTCATACAAATTAAACAGTGTCAGTAGCAACTCAGGATTCGACGCTTCAAAGTTGTATGTACACTGCTCAATTTCTCCCTGAAGGTAAACATCACCATAAGTAATGTTGTCCGTCCAATGAATCTTAGTAATTGCCTCTACTTGCTGGAGATACATTGTCAGCCGCTCTAACCCGTATGTAATCTCAATGGACACCGGACGGCAATCAATACCCCCACACTGCTGGAAGTAGGTAAATTGAGTAATTTCCATTCCATCTAACCATACTTCCCACCCAGTGCCCCAAGCTCCCACCGTCGCATCTTCCCAGTTATCCTCTACAAACCGAATATCGTGGTCTTCAGGACGAATACCTAAAGCCCTCAAGGAATCAAGATAAATCTCCTGGATATTATCTGGCGACGGCTTGATTAGAACTTGGTACTGATAATAGTGTTGGAAACGGTTAGGGTTTTCGCCATAACGTCCATCTGTAGGGCGACGACAAGGTTCAACGTAAGCAACAGCCCACGGTTCCGGCCCCAGCGCTCTTAAAAATGTCTGCGGATTCTTAGTACCAGCCCCCTTCTCTATATCGTAGGGCTGGGCTATGAGACAACCGCGATCGCCCCAAAACTGATGCAATAAAGCTATTACAGATTGAAAATTCACGCTTTCCCCTTGCTTAGTTGGCACAGTGCATAAACCATTGTTGCCTACAACCCGGCACTGTGGGGAGTTTCATGGGGAATCAGAAACAGTCCCAAAATAATTTGGAAAAATGGTTGACACAGTGAAGTAGGTTCGCTATATTGAATAAGTGCCTGAAGCGGAGCGAGAAAAGCGACGCCAAAAGGTGAACCGAACCTTGAAAATATTATAGTTTGAAAGCGATTATACAGCAAGTAGTTTGGGTCTAAGAAAATAAAGATAACTAAGCTGAAGTTAAAAAAGAGCAGCTAATTGAGCTTACAAACGCTTCAAAACGGAGAGTTTGATCCTGGCTCAGGATGAACGCTGGCGGTATGCTTAACACATGCAAGTCGAACGAAATCTTCGGATTTAGTGGCGGACGGGTGAGTAACGCGTGAGAATCTGGCTCTAGGTCTGGGACAACCACTGGAAACGGTGGCTAATACTGGATGTGCCTTTCGAGGTGAAAGATTAATTGCCTGGAGATGAGCTCGCGTCTGATTAGCTAGTAGGTGTGGTAAAGGCGCACCTAGGCGACGATCAGTAGCTGGTCTGAGAGGACGATCAGCCACACTGGGACTGAGACACGGCCCAGACTCCTACGGGAGGCAGCAGTGGGGAATTTTCCGCAATGGGCGAAAGCCTGACGGAGCAATACCGCGTGAGGGAGGAAGGCTCTTGGGTCGTAAACCTCTTTTCTCAGGGAAGAAGACAATGACGGTACCTGAGGAATAAGCATCGGCTAACTCCGTGCCAGCAGCCGCGGTAATACGGAGGATGCAAGCGTTATCCGGAATGATTGGGCGTAAAGCGTCCGCAGGTGGCGATGTAAGTCTGCTGTTAAAGAGTCTAGCTCAACTAGATAAGAGCAGTGGAAACTACATAGCTAGAGTACGTTCGGGGCAGAGGGAATTCCTGGTGTAGCGGTGAAATGCGTAGAGATCAGGAAGAACACCAGTGGCGAAGGCGCTCTGCTAGGCCGTAACTGACACTGAGGGACGAAAGCTAGGGGAGCGAATGGGATTAGATACCCCAGTAGTCCTAGCCGTAAACGATGGATACTAGGCGTGGCTTGTATCGACCCGAGCCGTGCCGTAGCTAACGCGTTAAGTATCCCGCCTGGGGAGTACGCCGGCAACGGTGAAACTCAAAGGAATTGACGGGGGCCCGCACAAGCGGTGGAGTATGTGGTTTAATTCGATGCAACG